>NZ_JAUBTV010000038.1:0-25802 GCF_036705145.1 Microcoleus sp. B5-D4
AAGCATCCAGGATACAAGCCCCCGGATTCATTCCGAAAGCAGACTCAGGACCCAGAAATAAAAAACCTGTATCCGAGGAAACTTGCCCCCCGAATTTATCCGTGGGGTCAATGCTTCAATTCTAAAATCTAAAATCTAAAATCTAAAATCTAAAATCGATTGACGCAAGTGGTTACATTTTTTGCTAGACTTGTTATCCGAGAAATAGTATTTACAAGGATGGCTAGGGATGTCAGCAGCCGCGCAAGTAACCGACTCTACCTTTAAGCAGGAAGTGCTCGATAGCGAAGTTCCAGTTCTAGTGGATTTTTGGGCTCCCTGGTGCGGGCCCTGTCGGATGGTGGCACCCGTCGTAGACGAAATTGCCCAGCAATATGAAGGGCAGGTCAAGGTAGTAAAAGTTAATACCGACGAGAATCCTAACGTGGCCAGCCAATACGGTATCCGCAGCATTCCGACGCTGATGATATTTAAGGGGGGTCAACGTGTGGATATGGTGGTAGGGGCAGTTCCGAAAACTACTCTAGCCAACACTCTGGAAAAGTACATTTAACTGAATTGCGAGCGGTTTCGCGCTGTTCTTTGTGGGCCGCGAAAGCTAACTCGCTTCAGAACCGGGGCAAAGCTACGGGAAAAGTTATTAGTGGTCAGCAGGGCAATTTGCTGGTGGCTATTGGCTTCTAACTTTGGCTTGCCCCTTAATTTTTGGTAGCGACAATTTGTTATCGTTTCGGAAAAATTCATGATTCGTTCTGGGTCTGGTCAAGGTTTTGAGTCCCTCCAAGCTGAATTGATCGATTTGCTCGATCGCTTCCCAATGTTAAAGCACTCTGAGTGGATCGAACGATCGCTCTCTACTATAGTGCAAATGGCCGGAGAGGAGCTCGATCGCCTAGACTGGAAAATTATTGCGGCGTCGCTCCGAGATATGGAGAGCGCTTTTGAGATGTTTTATCCTTACCGACACGTTCGCAAAATTGTGATTTTTGGTTCGGCGAGGGTGTCACCGCAATCGGCAGAATATTTGATGGCCAGAGACTTTGCGCGGGCGATCGCCCAGCAGGGGTTTATGGTGATTACTGGCGGCGGCGGGGGAATTATGCAGGCGGGGAACGAGGGGGCGACTGCTGAACGTTCTTTTGGTCTGAACATTCAGTTACCTTTCGAGCAGAGTTCTAATCCTTTCATTGCCGGCGATCCCAAATTGCTCAATTTTAAATATTTTTTCACTCGTAAGTTATTTTTTCTCCGGGAGAGCGATGCTTTAGCTCTGTTTCCGGGCGGTTTTGGCACTCTGGACGAGGCTTTTGAGTGTCTGACTTTGACTCAAACTGGCAAGTTCGGGCCGGCTCCTTTGGTATTGATCGATCGACCGGGAGGAGATTATTGGCACGATTGGAATTATTTTGTGCAAAAACAATTGCGGGGCAGGGGTTTGATTTCACCCGACGATCGCAGCCTGTATACGATTACGGACGATATAAATGTCGCTTGCGAGGCGATCGGTAGTTTTTATCTGGTTTATCACTCCTGCCGGTACGTGCGCGAAAAATTGGTAATTCGCTTGAAAACAGAGCTTTCTGAGGAGAATGTCGATCGGCTAAATACTGATTTTCGCGATATTGTTGTCACCGGAAAAATTGAAAAAAGTCAAGCTTTGGAACCGGAAATTGGAGATGCAACTTTCGATCTGCCCCGCCTAGTTTTGCATTTCAACCAGCGGGATTTAGGGCGGCTTTATCAGCTAATTGCTGCTATTAATCAAATGGGTGCAGCATCACCCGCCGCAGCGCATCCAGCACAAAAGTAGTTATTAGTCATCAGTCATTAGTCATTTGTCATTAGACTTGTAGGGAATGAGAATTAAATAACTTGCATTTTTTGTAGGTTGGGTTGAGGCACGAAACCCAACGCCACGCTTGATTGTTGGGCGGAGTGAAACGGAGGGTTCGTTCCACGGGCCCAACCTACGAAGTTATTTAATCCACGATCCTAGGGTGCGTCAGGCTTTCGTTAGAGAGCGATTATTAATGGTTGAGATCTCAGACGCACCATACTCTATGTGTCAATTGCGTAAGTCCTAAGAAAGTGAAAAATCAAGGGTAAAATGTATGGCTTACAGCGATTTTAGTTTGGCAAGCGTCAAAAAAGCTTTGAATTTAACGATTTCGCCGAGGCAAGATTTGTTTTCGGCCGTACCTGCTTTAGAATGCAGCAATCATTTAACAGAAACTTTAGCTTATAATGTTCCTTTTGCTCTGGCGAGTAATACGGAAAAATCACGCTCAGAAATGATCATTACGCCGATATTACTGGAACTTACCAAACAGTTTCCCGATCGCATTAGTTTGTTTTCGGGAGTCGATTTTACGGTTGACAGCGACTTGGGATTAAACGGCAGTTGCGATTTTCTGATCAGTCGATCGGTAGAGTTCCTGATTATTAGCGCGCCGGCGATTTTAATCGTTGAGGCTAAAAAGGAAAATATTAATGCTGGGTTGGGTGAGTGCGTAGCGGAAATGTATGCAGCTCAACTGTTTAACGAACGGGAGGGAAATCAGGTATCGAGGATTTATGGGGTTGTGACAACGGGAGAAATTTGGAAGTTTTTAATGCTGGAAGGGCAAGCAGTTCAAATAGATTTATTGGAGTATTTTTTGAATCAGGTTGATAAAATTTTGGGAATTTTAGCGATGGGCATTCAAAATGGGTAATTGGGAATTGGGCATGGGGAATTGGGCATTGGGCATGGGGTAATAGGTAAGCAGTAAAAACAAATCTAAAATCTAGAACCGCATGACTCAATATGCTAGACATCCTGCTAATGACAACTTTAGGATTTCTCGGTAGTTTCGGGCACTGCGCTGGGATGTGCGGCCCGCTGACAATGGCGTTTTCTCTTTCTAATTCCGGCAACGATAAATTAGCTGCTTTCCGCTTTCATTTGCTGCTAAATTTGGGGAGAATTGCTGCTTACGCTTTGGTTGGTGCTGCAATTGGCGGACTGGGTTCGGTGTTAATTGCTGGCGGACTTTTGGCAGGTACGGGTAGCGAATTGCGGCGGGCGATCGCACTTCTGACGGGCACCATGCTGATTTGGTTCGGAGTAGTGCAAATTAAACCGAACTTGCTGCCGGGATTGCCGCTGCTGCACCCAATGTCGCACGATCGAGTCGGACAAGCAATGAGCAAGCTTTCGGCACAAAAAAACTGGTGGGTGCCGGTTGCTTTGGGTTTGCTTTGGGGTTTGATTCCCTGCGGTTTCCTCTATGCGGCGCAGATTAAGGCGGCGGAAACGGGAAATTCGGTTTTGGGTGCGGCGACGATGCTGGCTTTTGGACTCGGCACCTTGCCAACTATGCTGGGAGTGAGTTTTTTTGCTGGCAGATTGAGCGCGGACAAGCGCAGTCAACTGTTTCGTGCGGGTGGGTGGGTGACGATATCGATCGGGATTCTTACCTTGCTGCGAACCGATGAAATGGTTGATTTTACTGGCCACGCAGCGCTGCTGTGCTTGATGCTAGCACTGTTGGCGCGTCCGGTGAGCAAGTTTTTACCGCAACTGCTGCGCTACCGCCGCGCCTTGGGTGTGGGCGCGTTTGTCCTAGCAGTCGCCCACACGTTTCATATGCTGGATCATACGCTGAAATGGAATTTTGACGCGCTATCTTTTATGTTGCCGCAGCATCAGTTGGGAATGGCGGCTGGGATGACGGCGCTGCTGTTGATGTTGCCGGCGGCGGTTACAAGTTGCGATCGTCTTCAAAATTTTTTAGGCAAGCTGTGGCGAATGCTTCACCTGTTAAGCGTTCCAGCTTTGTTGCTGTGCGCTGTACACGCGGCACTCATCGGTTCCCACTATCTCGGCGGCTTTGAATGGAAGTTGCACAATCAACTGCTGACAGCCGTGTTAGCGGTGGTTGTGGTATTAGTTATGTTTGTGCGATCGCGCTTATTTTGGTCAGTTTTATCACTAGAAAATTTCTATGTTTCCCCTGTCAAACAAAAGTAAAAGTTTAGGATTGTTAGTATTTTTGGGAGTGCTAGTAGAAGCAACAATTCCCAGTGCGCCGCAGTTAAACTCGATTTCAGTTTTGGCGCACGAAGTCGAAGTATCGGGAGATGTAGCCGCTACCTTTCACCTAGAACCCAACCACAATCCCCGCGCCGGACAGCCTGCGAGAGTGTGGTTTGCGCTGACTCGCAGGGGCGGTCAAATTATCCCGCTAGAGCAGTGTAATTGCAAATTGGCTGTTTATCCTAAAAATCGTAAAGAGGGGGATAAGCCGCTGATGCAGCCGCTTTTAACCGCCATATCTGCCGAGAAATATCAAGGGATTCCGGGAGCTGATATCGTGTTTCCCAAGGCTGGAATTTACGAACTTGAATTGAGCGGAACAGCCAAAAACAAAGCTAATTTTAAACCCTTTAAACTGAGTTATACAGTCACGGTTCGCTAAGATAATCTTTCCCTCACCGAACATAAATCTTGTAGGGGCGGGTAAACCTGCCAATAAATGCCTAAAACCCACAATCTCACAAACCCGCCCCCACCCAAAGGCAAATCATAATCTACCTATTTTAACATACCAGAAAATACAACCCAAATCTGTATAAAACCTTAAAAATTGCCAACTCTACAAATTGTCACAAATTTTTACACTACATTATAACCAGTGTCCATTCTTGATCTCGTGGAAACAAACCTCTTTTGAACTGAGCAAAGGATATAACGATGGATATCTTATCTAACACCGTGGCCCTATCACGGATGCAATTTGCGCTAACCGCCATATTCCATATGCTGTGGCCAGTTCTGACTACGGGAATGGGAATTTATCTGGTAATTGTTGAAGGAATGTGGCTGAAAACTCGCAATCCCGACTACTACCATCACGCTCGTTTTTGGTCTAAACTCTACGTCCTCAACTTCGGTATTGGAGTAGCTTCAGGAATTCCGATGGAATTTCAGTTTGGCACGAATTGGGCACCATTTTCCGAAGCAGTAGGTGACTTTTTTGGCAGCATTTTAGGCTTTGAAGCTTCAATGGCATTTATGCTAGAAGCCGGCTTTTTAGGCATTATGCTGTTTGGTTGGGAGCGCGTTAACCCGATCGTCCATTATTTCGCTACAATCATGGTAGCCTTCGGCGCTAACCTATCCACAGTCTGGATTTTAGTCGCTAACTCTTGGCTGCAAACTCCTGCAGGCGGAGAAATGGTCAATGGCAAGTTTATTGTCAGCGATTACTTTCAAGCAATTATGAACCCCTTCGCATTAAACAGCATTCTTCATATGTTTTTTGCGACGTTAGAAACTTCCCTGTTTGTCATTGGCGGAATTAGCGCTTGGTACATTCTCAATAAGCGCAACCAAGCCTTTTTTTCCAAGTCTTTAAAAATTGCCATAGCGACAGCAATCGCCGTTGCACCTTTGCAGATATACATCGGACATTTGAGCGCCGAACAAGTCTATCACTATCAACCCACTAAATTAGCAGCAATCGAAGCTAAGTGGGAAACTTCACCAGCGGGAGAGTCCGCAGATTGGACTTTGCTAGCTTTGCCTAATGAAAAAGCCCAAAAAAATGACTGGGAAATTAGTGTCCCTAATGGCTTAGGCTACGTTCTGGAATTCAAACAAAAACTCTCCGAACCCGTACTCGGATTGAAGGAATGGAAGCCAGAAGATAGACCCCGGATGGTGGGTTTAATCTATTATTGTTTCCGCATCATGTCCGGGATTGGATTCTTCTTTTTAGGACTGATGCTGTTCAGTATAATTCAGTGGATGCGAGGCAAACTTTCTGCTGAAAATATTAGCAGTCAACCTTGGCTGATGCGCGCTTGGGTATTAGCTGCTCCCCTGGGATATATTGCTGTAGAATCGGGTTGGATTGTCCGCTGTGTCGGCAGACAACCGTGGGCTTTATACGGGCAAATTCGCACTGCTGATGCGGTGTCAAACATCCCCGCCAGCAATGTTCTAACTTCTCTTAGTTTCTTTGCAGTTATTTACAGCTTTTTGTTTGTTTGTGCCTTGTATTTTGGCAGCCGAATTATCCGCCAAGGGCCTAATTTAAGTCTGCCTGTGCCTGGTTTAGACAATGAACCTGCCATCGAAAGTCAACCCGCAGAACACATTCCCGATCAACGTCCCTTAGAAGCACAACAATAGGAGATTTTATGCAAGCTTTGGAGCATTTTCTCCCACAAGTTTGGTTTGTAGTTTTGGCTTTGTTTCTCCTGCTATATGTCATGCTAGACGGTTTTGACTTAGGAGTAGGCATCCTCTCTCTGACTGCTTCCGACGAGGAACGCCGGGGCATTTTAATGACGAGTTTAGGCAACGTTTGGGACGCGAACGAAACGTGGCTGGTTTTAATGGGAGGCGCTTTATTTGGCGCATTTCCTCTCGCTTACGGCACGATTTTGACAGCGCTGTACATACCGATTTGCATGATGCTTTTTGGTTTGATATTTCGGGCTGTAGCCTTTGAATTTCGCGAGCATTCTAATCGCAAATTATTCTGGAATTATGCCTTTGGTGCTGGCAGTTTTTTAGCAGCTTTAGCTCAAGGATTTGCCCTAGGTGCGGTGCTCGAAGGCATTGCGGTTGATGAAGCCGGTCACTTTGTGGGGACTACTTGGGATTGGCTGGATTGGCGATCGATCTTGGTTGCTTTGACGCTGATTCAAGGCTATGTTTTGATCGGTTCAACCTATCTAATTATGAAAACGGAGGGCGAACTGCAAACAAATCACTATCGCACGGCTAAAATTGCGGCGGTGACAACTTTAATCGGAGCGATTTTAATTACGATCGCCACTCCGATTTTTTACGAAACTGCTAGATCCAGGTTGTTCGAGAAACCGCTAGTTTATGTCTTTGCCACGATTCCTTTGTTGGGAGTGCTGTTGGTGGGACTGCTGCTGAAAAGTCTCGCAAGCAAAGAAGAACGCACGCCGTTTGTCTGGACGATTCTGATTTTTTTGCTGACTTTCATCGGCTTGGGATTGATTGTTTTTCCCTACATTATTCCCTCGCAAATCACGATTTACCAAGCCGCAGCTTCGCCCAGCGCCCTGGTATTTATGATTGTGTTTATGGGCATTCTGATCCCGATTATGATTTTTTACAACATCTACAATTATGTTGTGTTTCGGGGTAAGGTTGTCGGCGGCCACTACGGGGAATAAAGAATAATAAAACCGCAGATTTAAGTCAATCTACGCAGATAAGCTCAACTCTATATCCTGGTTTATCTGCGTATATTTGCGGTTAGAAATTACAAATTATTGTTTTCTGATACCATCAGAAATTACGCAACCATACTATACATAACATAGCGCAAATAGTGCAGCATAGGGAAATGAACTGGTTGAGAATTAGCGATCGCACGTCATACGATTTGAAATTTAAGATTTGAGATTGCTCGCACGGATGAGTCCGAGGGCTTGCGATGTGGAGGTGCAGCTTTTTCCACAGGTACACGGATGAATCCGGGGGCTTGTGACCAAATTGCTTGATTGTCAAATAATAGTTGATACACATAGGGAAAAAATTACAGTTAATTCTGTCCCTAGCGAGGGTGCAGAGTTGGCGATCGCTATCTTTGTCAAATAATAAAATACAATGGAACGGAATGGAATTTTTAATTTAACTGTTGTATAATATAGGGTCAACAAGTTATGGATGCGATCGCAAATTTGTCAGGTTATCAGATTACAGAGCAACTTTATGCAGGTACACGTACCCTAGTCTATCGAGGCATCCGTACCCGCGATCAATACCCAGTCGTCATCAAACTGCTGCGAAACGAATACCCCACCTTCAACGAGATCGTCCAGTTTCGCAACCAATATACCATTGCCAAAAATCTCGACTTCCCTCACATCGTCAAACCCCTGACGCTGGAAGTATACCAGAATAGCTATGCCCTAGTAATGGAGGACTTTGGCGGAGTCTCCCTATCTACTTATCTCCAAACAGCAACAAATCAAACCCAACCATCTCCAGCTTTACCTTTAGCAGAATTTCTCCAACTCGCCATACAACTAACAGACATTATTCACTATCTCTACCAAAACCGAGTCATTCACAAAGATATTAAACCCGCTAATATTCTCATTAATCCCGATACCCAAGAAATTCAACTAATTGACTTTAGTATTGCATCCCTCCTACCACGAGAAACCCAAGAAATCCAGAACCCTAATATCTTAGAAGGAACATTAGCCTATCTCTCCCCCGAACAAACAGGACGGATGAATCGAGGCATTGACTATCGTAGTGACTTTTATTCCCTGGGTGTGACTTTTTATGAATTGTTGACAGGAAATTTGCCATTTATCTCGGATAATCCGATGAAATTGGTGCATTGTCACCTCGCAAAACAGTCGATACCGATCCATCAAATAAATCCCGAAGTTCCCCTAATTTTATCGAAAATTGTCAGTAAGCTGATGGCGAAAAATGCCGAAAAACGCTATCAAAGTGCATTAGGACTAAAGCACGATTTAGAAAAGTGTTTATTTCAGTTACAAAAAACAGCCAAGATAGAAGATTTTGAACTCGGAAAGCGAGATATTAGCGATCGCTTTACTATCCCCGAAAAGCTCTACGGTAGAGAAAAAGAAGTTGAGCAACTATTAGCTGCCTTTGAGCGAGTCAGCCTGGGAGCAACAGAAATGATGCTAGTAGCAGGTTTTTCGGGAATTGGGAAAACCGCCGTTGTCAATGAAGTTCATAAACCCATAGTCCGTCAGCGCGGTTATTTTATCAAAGGCAAATACGATCAATTTCAACGCAACATTCCCTTCAGTGCATTTGTGCAAGCCTTCCGCGACTTAATGGGTCAATTGCTATCAGAATCGGATACCCAACTGCAAACATGGAAAACCCAGATCTTAGCAGCAGTGGGAGACAATGGACAAGTCTTGATTGACGTGATTCCTGAGTTAGAACGTATAATTGGCGCTCAACTTCCTGCAACAGAATTGTCAGGAAGTGCCGCCCAAAATCGCTTTAATCTGCTAATGCAGAAATTCGTGCAAGTTTTCACGAGCAAAGAACATCCTTTAGTGATGTTTTTGGATGACTTGCAATGGGCGGATTCAGCATCCTTGAATTTGCTACAATTATTGATGATCGATACAGGATATTTATTAGTATTGGGGGCATTTCGAGATAATGAAGTTTCTCCCGTGCATCCATTTATCTTAACAGTGGATGAGATAGTTAAAACGGGGGCAACAGTGAATACGATTACTTTGCAAGCGTTAAGCCAACCAGATATGAATTTGTTGGTGGCGGATACGCTGAATAGCGAATCATCCCTTGCCCAACCTTTGACAAAGTTAGTCTATCAAAAAAGTCAGGGAAATCCTTTCTTTGCCACTCAGTTTCTCAAAGCATTACATAACGATAAGCTAATTAGCTTTAATTGGGATATTCGGCATTGGCAGTGTGATATTGCCCAAGTCAAAGCCTTAGCAATCACTGATGATGTGGTGGAGTTTATGGCGTTGCAATTGCAGAAATTGCCCCAAGCAACTCAGGATGTGATCAAATTAGCTGCTTGTATTGGATCGCAGTTTGATTTGAATAAGCTGGCGATTGTTTCAGAAAAATCCCTAGAAGTAACAGCGGGAGATTTATGGAAAGCATTGGAACAAGGCTTTATTCTGCCTATTTCTGATGTCTATAAGTTCTTTACTCAGACTGACATAATATCGACGAATCAAACCGCTATCAATGCGACGTATAATTTTTTGCACGATCGCCTCCAGCAAGCGGCCTATTCCATGATTCCTGAAGACCAAAAACAAGCCGTCCATTTGAACATTGGGCAATTGCTGCTCGATCGAACTTCACCAGAGCAACTTGATGAGAAAATTTTTGCGCTTGTCAGTCAATTTAATTTGGGAATCGATCGAATTGTGTTACAGGAGCAGCGAGACTATGTAGCAAACCTCAATCTTATGGCTGGGCGTAAAGCGCGGCTCTCGGCTGCTTACCCAGCATCAGCTCAATACTGTGAGATAGGGCTGCAACTTTTAGCCACTGACAGTTCTGATCAATGGATCAGACAGCCCCTTCTTACTTCAGAACTCCACATTGAAGCTGCTAATTCAGCCTGTCTGATTGGCGCATTTGAGCGTGTAGATGCTTGCGTCGAGGAATTTCTCCAGCATAAGTCAAACCCCCTAGAACAAGTTAAAGCCTTAGAAATAAAGATTCAATCCTTGATTGCCCGCAATCAATTATCAGAGGCAATTCAGGTGGCACGGGCAATCCTTCAAGAGTTGGATGTTGAGTTGCCAGAACATCCCACCCAAGACATGGTAGCCCCTGCTCTCAATGCTATTCGCGATCGACTGATGAGTGTGGATGTAATGAATTCACCAAGGATGAGCGATCCACAGAAGCTGGCTGCAATGAATATTCTCAGCAGTATGGCTTCAGCAGCCTATATGGGTTCGCCAGCACTCTATCCCTTGATTGTACTCAAACAAATTGAATTGTCACTTCAGTTTGGAAATGCGATCCAAACACCCTATGCTTATTCAACCTATGGACTAATTCTTTGTGCATTTGGTGGGGAAATTGTAGCCGGAAATCGTGCTGCTGATATCGCGATCGCCTTGATGGAAATGTTGAAAGCATCGAGTTTTAAAGCGAAAATTTTCAATTTAGTTTATCCATTTGTTCGCATTTGGCAGGAGCCAATTCATACTGTACTGATGCCTTTGCTCGAAGGCTATCAAGCGGGCTTGGAAACGGGAGATTTGGAGTTCGCCGCTTACTGTGCCTATAACCGCTGTCAACTCGCTTATGCTGCGGGAAATGAACTTCTACAACTGGGGCAAGAGATGCAAACCTATGCTCTTGCGATCGCCCAACTCAAACAAACAACTGCTCTGAACTTTCACCAAATTGTGCAACAGGCAGTCTTAAATTGGACAGGTGAAGCCGACGATCCCCAGAAACTGGTTGGAGCAGCTTACGATGAAACCACACGATTACCTCAGCATAAATTAGCAGGAGATACTTACTCTATCGGGAGCGTCTATGCTCATAAATTGATTCTGGCTTACCATTTTGGGCAACCCCAAGAAGCTCTGGAAATGGCTCAAATTGCCGAGAAAACAATTGGTGCCATTATCGGAACTGTGTTCTATGGAGTCTTTTATTTCTATCATGCACTGACGCTACTGGCAAACACGAACACCTTGCCAATTAGTGAAGCGGTTACGAAGGATCTTGAGCAACTTACGAATTGGGCAACTCATGCACCCATGAACTTTGCCCACAAATGCGATTTAATTCGAGCCGAACAGCAGCGAGTTTTAGGACACAAAGCAGAGGCGATCGACCTCTACGATCGCGCGATTGCTGGAGCCAAAGTCAACGGCTACCTTCAAGAAGAGGCACTCGCCAACGAACTAGCAGCGAATTTCTACCTCAAATGGGGCAAAGAGAAAGTGGCAGCCGGATATATGCAAGAAGCCTACTACTGCTATGCCCGATGGGGAGCTAAAGCCAAAATAGACGATTTAGAAAAACGTTATCCTCGCCTACTTGGTATTATCCTTCAGCAAGCTCAATCCTTTAGTTCCTTTAAGGAAACGATCGCCCGGGGAACGATTACTTCTACTCAATCTTCTAGCAGCAACTCTGATTTTCTAGATTTGCCTACTCTGATCCAAGCCTCTCAAGCCATTTCTGGGGAGATTGAACTAGATAAACTCCTGACTACTCTCCTAAAAATAGCGATCGCGAATGCTGGCGCCACTAAGTGTGTCTTATTGCTCAAACAAAAACAGTATTTACAGGTAGCGGCTCTTGTAGCAGAGGGACAGGAACCTGAGCTATTACCATCAATACCTCTAGAATCCAGTAAGGATGTAGCAATTAGTTTGGTTAACACTGTCAAGCGTAGTTTGAAACCTTTGCTAATAGTTGATGCTAGGGTAAGTTCCCAGGTTGCGAGCGATCGCTATATTGAACAGCACCAGCCGATCAGTGTTCTTTGCATTCCAATTCTTAATCAAGGGCAGTTGATAGGAGTTTTATACCTGGAAAATAATCTGACCGTAGGCGCGTTTACTAGCGATCGCATTGAAGTGCTAAATTTGCTGGCTTCTCAAGCTGCTATTTCCTTAGAAAATGCCCGTTTGTATCAAGAATCTCAACAAGCATTTACCGATCTCAAACAGGCACAAATAAAAATGGTTCAAAGCGAAAAGATGTCAGCATTGGGAAACTTAGTGGCTGGGGTTGCTCACGAAATTAATAATCCAGTGGGTTTTTTGGTTGGTAATATTCAACCCGCCTTAGATTATATCAAAGATTTGTTTGGATTGCTCGATTTGTATGAACAAAAATATCCGCAACTCGATCCAGAAATTCAAGAAGAAATTGAGAACATCGATCTTGACTACATCCGGGAAGATTTACCGAAATTAGTAGGTTCGATGCGGGAAGGCGTGAAGCGGATTCGGGATATTAGTACCAGTCTACGGACATTCTCCCGTGCCGATACTAACTATCCCGTAGCTTGCAATATCCACGATGGCATCGATAGCACCATTATGATCCTGAAACATCGCCTCAAGGCTAACGATACTCGTCCAGAAATCAAAGTGATTAGGGAATATGGGAATTTGCCACCAGTGGAGTGTTATGCCGGACAGTTGAATCAAGTATTTATGAATTTGTTAGGTAATGCGATCGATGCTTTGGAGGAATCAAATCAAGGGAAACCTTATGCAGAAATTGCCAATCAAATTACCATTAAAACCGACGTTGTAAGCGATAAAAAACAAGCGATTATTTGCATTAAAGATAACGGTGTGGGCATGACTGAGGCCGTGCGAGAGAAGATTTTTGATGAGTTATTTACTACCAAAGAAGTCGGGAAAGGTACGGGGTTGGGATTGGCGATCGCTCGTCAAATTGTGGTAGAGAAACATGGAGGGGCGATCGAGGTAAATTCGGTATTAGGAGAAGGGACGGAGTTTACAATTTTATTGCCGATGAAAGGATAAGACTATTATCTTGATAGAACGCCATCTTTCTCTTGAAAAGTGAAAAGAATAAAACCGATAGAGTCTGTAGGCTGGGGATTTCGGAGTTTTATTTTCCTCAGACTAGATCAATAAAAGTGTATACTTACTTACAAGAGTCAATATCTGAGATGGGGTAATCCAGATGAGTGCAGCAGTGGATTTGACGAACCGAATTTCGGGATATCATCTGGTTGAGCAACTATACTGCGGTTCGAGAACCCTAGTTTATCGAGCCATCCGAGAAACAGATCAGCTTCCGGTTGTCATTAAACTATTAAATCGAGACTATCCCAGCTTCAGCGAACTGCTGCAATTCCGCAACCAGTATACCATCGCCAAAAATCTACGTCTGCCTGGAGTCGTTGAGCCCTACAATTTGGACTCCTATCGCCACAGCTATGCCCTAGTAATGGAGGATTTTGGCGGTATTTCTCTACGAGACTACGCCCAAGAGGTCTCGCTGACTCTAGCAGAAATATTAGAAATAGCCATTCAAATAACTGACATCCTTCACGGACTGTACCAAAACCGAGTCATCCACAAAGATATTAAGCCAGCTAACGTCCTGATTCATCCCGAAACTAAACAAGTCAAACTGATTGACTTTAGCATCGCCTCCCTACTTCCGAGAGAAACTCAAGAAATTCAAAATCCCAACGTCTTAGAGGGAACCCTCGCCTATATTTCTCCCGAACAAACCGGACGAATGAACCGAGGTATTGACTACCGCACCGACTTTTATTCCCTAGGAGTTACATTTTACGAACTGCTGACAGGAAAACTGCCATTTGAATGTGACGATCCGATGGAGTTAGTTCACTGCCATATTGCCAAAAAACCTCCTTCAATAAACAGCCAAGAAATCCCGCAGGTAGTTGCGGATATTGTCATGAAGCTGATGGCAAAAAATGCCGAAAAACGCTATCAAAGTGCCTTGGGATTGAAACATGACTTAGAAAGGTGTTTGCAGCAGTGCCAAGAAACTGGAAACATTGAAACTTTTGAGTTAGGAACGCGGGATATATGCGATCGCTTCCTGATTCCCGAAAAACTTTATGGTCGAGAAACCGAAGTACAAACCCTGTTGAATGCCTTCGATCGCGTGGCCAATGGCACATCAGAATTAATGCTAGTCGCTGGGTTCTCCGGGATTGGAAAAACGGCTGTAGTCAACGAGGTACATAAACCGATTGTCCGGCAGCGCGGCTATTTCATCAAAGGCAAATTCGACCAGTTTAACCGTAACATTCCCTTCTCGGCATTTGTCCAGGCATTCCGCGATTTTATGGCACAATTACTGAGTGAAAGTGATGCCAAAATCCAAGAATGGAAAACTCAAATTCTCGAAGCGCTCGGTGACAACGGACAAGTCATTATTGAAGTCATTCCCGAACTAGAACGGATTATTGGACAACAACCCCCAGCCCCAGAAATATCTGGTGTTGCGGCTCAAAATCTCTTTAATTTGCTCTTCCACAAATTTATTGCGGTCTTCACGACAAAAGAGCATCCCTTGGTGATGTTTTTGGATGACTTACAATGGGCGGATTCGGCATCGCTGAAGTTAATGCAGTTGCTCGTCAATGAGTCGCAATTGGGTTATCTATTGCTGCTTGGAGCCTATCGGGATAATGAAGTATCACCAAGCCATCCCCTGATGTTGACCTTAGATGAAGTGAGGAAGGCAGGAACCACACTCAACACTATTACATTAGCACCGCTTGCCCAAATCAGTTTAAATCAATTGGTAGCGGATACGCTAGTTTGTGATCCTAAGTTGGCACAACCGCTGACAGAATTGATCTATCAAAAAACTCAAGGAAACCCATTTTTTGCAACGCAGTTTCTCAAAGCCTTGTATCAGGATGAATTGATTACTTTTGAGATCCAATCGGGACATTGGCAGTGCGATATTAGCAAAGTGAGAGAGGCAGCACTGACCGATAATGTAGTGAAACTTATGGCGCAGCAGTTGCAGAAATTGCCCCGAGAAACTCAGTCTGTTTTGAAATTAGCCGCTTGCATTGGCAACCAGTTTGACTTAGCAACATTGGCAGTTGTTCTAGAAAGTTCTGAAACTGAAACTGCAACGGCGCTATGGAAAGCGTTACAAGAAGGTTTGGTTTTGCCCCAAAGTGAAGTTTATAAGTTTTATGTAGGAATAGAACAGAATGTTTCTCAACCGATTTCTCGAACGGTTGCCTATCGCTTCTTGCACGATCGCGTCCAGCAAGCGGCTTATTCCCTGATTCCCGATGACAAAAAGCAAGCCACTCATCTCAAAATCGGGCAGTTGCTACTACAAAATTCCGCCGACGTAGAACGCGATGAAAAAATATTTGAAATTGTCAGACACTTGAATCAAGGGAAAGATTTAATAGTTCAACCAAGGGAGCGCCAAGAATTAGCCGAATTAAATTTAGTGACAGGGCGGAAAGCCAAAACTTCTAACGCTTATGCTGCCGCAACGGTATATTTACAAACAGCGATGGAGTTACTGACAACAGACTGTTGGCAAAATCAGTATGAATTGACCCTAAATATTTACATCGCTACTGCCGAAGCTGAATATTTAAACCTTAACTTTGATAAATCATTAAAATTAGCTGAATTGGCGCTGACAGCAGTCAAGAGTTTACTCGAAAAAGTGAGAATTTATGAATTACAAATGCAGATTCATATTGCTCAGCAAATAGAAATGCTTGCCGCAGTAGAGATTGGGTTAGAAGTGTTAGAAAAACTATCAATCTCTTTACTAACAATTGACTTGGAAAAGGATTTAATAATTGATTTACCCAATCTTGACGATTTAGATAATTTGCCACTTATGACAGATCCATATAAGCTGGCAGCTATGCAAATTTTAAGAACACTCTGTACTCCTGTATTTGTAGCAAAGCCAGAGATTTTTCCGCAATTAATCATCACCATGATTAAGTTGTGTATTAAATATGGAGATTCAGCAATATCATCTTTTGCCTATGGTTTTTACGGGTTATTATTAGTAGGATTAGGTCAATTAAATAGAGGTTATCACGCAGGTTTAATTGCCTTAAACTTATTAGATAAGTTCAACGCTAAAGAGCTAAAAGCCCAAGTTTATAACTTGTTTAATGGCAATATTCGCACTTGGAAAGAACCAGCCAAAAATAGTGTGGAACCTTTGCGAGAAGGACTACAAGCAGGGCTAGAAGTAGGTGATTTTGAATGGGGTGGATATTGTGCTGCAAATTTGTGTAGTTACTTATTTTTTACGGAAGATAACTTAGAATCAGCCATCCAGCAACAAGAATTTTATGGTAATTTTTGTATTAACTTTAAACAAGAAAGTTCTACGCATTTCTCGCAAGTATGGCGACAATTAGGTTTGAATTTACAGGGTAAAGCCGCAGATCCCCTATTATTGATCGGTAAAAGCTTTGATGAAGAGAAAAGTTTGCCCCGAATTATTGCTGCTAAATCGGGAATAGTTTTATTTATGTTTTATCTGGCTAAAACTATTCTAGGTTACTTGTTGGGCGATAGTAGCCAAGCCTTAAAAAATGTGAGTCTAGCACAGGAGCAATCCGGCTCGGCTTTTGGTTTTATGCAAGTCATAATTCTGAATTTTTACCATTCGCTAACATTGTTAAATCTGTATACTGAAGTCACGGTAGATGAACAAAGAAGCTACTTGGAACAAGTCAATGTTAATCAGGAAAAAATGAACTTTTGGGCTGAAAATACACCAGAAATAAATCGGTATAGATCTGAATTAATTGAAGCGGAAAAGGCTAGGGTATTAGGGATTAATTGGCAAGCCATAGAGTTATACGATCGCGCGATCGCAGGAGCCAAGGAAAACGGTTATATCCAAGAAGAAGCGCTAGCCAACGAATTAGCTGCCAAATTCTACCTTGACTGGGGCAAAGAAAAAGTTGCCGCCAGCTATATGCAGGAAGCATATTACTGTTATGCCCGTTGGGGAGCATTAGCCAAAGTTGAAGACTTAGAACAACGCTATCCCCAATTACTTCATCCCATCCTGAATCAGCCCCAACTTCGCTTTAATCCTCTAGAGACGCTGGCAACGATGAGCCACTCTTCGCACACTTCCACCACCAGTAGCACGAGTATTTCCGATGCCCTTGATTTCGCATCTATTGTGCAAGCTGCTCAAGCTTTATCCAGTAAAATTCAGCTTGATGAATTACTCGACACCCTCAACCAAATTATTTTGAAAACTTCTGGGGCAGAAACTTGTGCTTTGCTACTCCCCCATCAAGATGAATGGCAAATCCGGGCAATAACTCACATCAATCCAGATAACCAGACCCCCACAACCCTGCTGCAAACCCAACCTCTGGATAGCTCTGTGGTGATTCCGCTCAAGCTGATTTATTATGTGAAACGCCACCTCGAACCCGTCGTTATTGAAGGTGGCAAGACCGATATTCCGGGTTTAATGAATGACTGTACGCTCCAGTATCACTCTCAGAGTATGCTATGTACTCCGATTCTCGATCGCGGGAACTTAGTTGCGATACTTTATCTCGAACATAGCTCGACGAAAGGAGTGTTTACTCGCGATCGTCTCCTCGTACTCAACTTCCTCTGCACTCAGGCTGCCATTTCCTTAGAAAATGCGCGATTGTATCAACAAGCGCAAGACTACGCCCACCAATTAGAACAATCTCAACTGCAATTAGTGCAGAGCGAAAAAATGTCGGCGTTGGGGAATTTAGTGGCCGGGGTTGCCCATGAAATTAATAATCCAGTCGGATTTATTTCTGGCAATATTCATGAAGCGATCGCCGCCGTCAAAGATATTACAGAATACTTGCAACTCTATAAAGAAAAATTTCCCAGTCCGGGTGAGGAGATTGAAGAAAAAGCTGAAGAGAGCGATATCGAATATCTCTTAGAAGATTTACCCAAAATGTTGAATTCGATGCAAATCGGGTGCGATCGCATTCAAGGTATCAGCACCAGTCTTCGTACCTTCTCCCGCTCCGACAAAGATTATAAAGTTCCTTTCAATATTCATGAGGGAATTAACAGTACGATTTTGATTCTCAAACACAGATTGAAAGCGAACGAACAGCGTCCAGCGATTGAAGTTGTCAAAGACTACGGGAACTTGCCATCAGTTGATTGCTTCCCCGGACAATTAAATCAGGTGTTTATGAATATATTGGCAAATGCCATTGATGCACTGGAAGAATTAAAGCGGGAACCGAGTTTAGAGAAGACTAAAGCCCCAGCCAATTGCATCAGGATTCGGACAGAAATAAAGTCTAAGGAGTGGGTGACGATTCGCATTTCTGACAACGGGCCAGGGATAGCAGATGAGATAAAAGGTCATATTTTTGACCACTTATTTACAACTAAAGGTGTGGGTAAAGGTACGGGGTTGGGTTTGGCGATCGCACGACAGATTGTAGTTGAGAAACACTCTGGTATGCTAGAAGTCAACTCAACTTTAGGTAGAGGTACAGAATTTATAATTTCACTGCCATGTTGAGCATTACCTTGGTAATTTATATCGTTTCCGGTTGCATCGGAATGATTTAACCGCAGAGGCCGCAGAGAACGCAGAGGGAGAGAATACAGAGATGAATAATTCCGATGCTACCGGATTTGATATTATAGCCAATTTGGTGATTTTTATTGAAACTTAAAAGTTTTTTACACCACACTTTACAATTTATAGTGGTCGATAACTTCTGCCCAATTCTTGATACTTCCGTCGCACTAATTTATAAAGGAATCTCGATCGCAAATTCCGTACCTTCTCCTACGGTGGAACGGCAGATCAAGGCTCCTGCGTGTTTTTCCGCGACAATTCGGTAACTGATGGCTAACCCCAAACCAGTGCCTTTTCCCATCGGTTTTGTCGTGAAAAACGGGTCAAATAATCGGCTACGCACGTCTTCTGTCATGCCGATCGCATTATCGGAAATGCGGATGCAAATACTATTTTCGTTCAGGGCTTCTGTGCGAATGCTAATAATTGGTTCCCAATCGTCGCTGCAGGCTGCCGCTCGCCTTTTTTGGTTGCAAGCATCTTCCAAGGCGTCAATACTGTTGCTAAGCAGGTTCATAAATACCTGATTTAGCTGACCTGCATAACATTCAATTAAAGGAATTTTACCGTAATCTTTGATTACTTTAATTTCTGGATAGTCGCCTCTGGCGCGCAGTTTGTTGTGTAAAATTAGGAGCGTATTGTCTATGCCTTCATGAACGTTGGTAGGCTTTTTTACCGAGTCGTCTAAACGCGAGAAATTTCGCAAGCTCAGAACTATTTCGCGAATGCGATCTGCTCCCATTTTCATCGAAGATAATATTTTTAGTAAATCTTCTCTCAAAAATTCTAAATCGATATTGTCAATACATTCTTGAACTTCTACCACGGGCTGAGGATAGTGTTTTTGATAAAGTTCCACAAGCTGCAACAAGTCTCGGATATATTGGCTGGCGTAGGAAATATTGCCGTAGATAAAACTGACAGGGTTATTAATTTCGTGAGCTACTCCAGCTACCATTTGACCGAGACTTGACATTTTTTCGGTATGAATTAGGTGAGCTTGAGTTTCTCGAAGTTCTTTGAGAGCGATTTCTAGCTGCTGGGCTCTGTTGTTGGCGATCGCCTCGGAGAGCCGCAAAGCATCCTCCGCTGCTTTGCGCTCTGTCATGTCAAAAATGGCGCCGTTGAGGGATAAAACTTTACCGTCTGCGTTGAAAAGGGCTTGACCTTTCTCTGCAACCCACCGCACATTTCCGTCGCAGTGAATTAGGCGATATTCGATGATGTAAGGTTGTTTTGTCTTAATAGCCCGATCGATAATTGTCTCGATCTGCTCAACGTCATCGGGATGAACTATACTCGGAAAAGCCTGCACCGGTTTTTGCATAAAGTTAGCAGCAGGATAGCCGGAAATAGCTTCTATGCCACTGCTGATAAAAGTTACGCTCGATCGCCCCGCAGCACTGCACCGGTAAACCGCACCGGGAATGCTAGAAACTAATGACCTAAATTCTTCTTCCCTTTCTCGCAAAGCTGCCTCAATCCGCTTGCGTTCGCTAATGTCACGAGCAAACGCGCACTGATATTCTTTGCCGTTAAATTCCAAATGGTTGATCGTAATTTCTACCGGAAAAATGCGACCGTACTTAGTGAGGTGGTGAACTTCAATATTAACCGAACCGCAGCGTTTTAAGACTTTCCAGTGCAAACTCCAAGCAGTTTGGGGAAAATCTGGATTGATGTCGTGCACGGTCATCGAGAGCAATTCTGCTTCTGAATATCCCAATGAAGTGCAAGCAGCGTCGTTGACGTACAAAAATTTACCGTCGGGCCCGATCCAGAATATCGCATCTGCCGATCGGTCGATCGCAAACTGAGTCAGTTGCAACTTTTCCTCAACTCGGTGGCGATCGGCAATTTCTTTTTCTAACTGTTCATTAAGCGAATTGAGAGCTAAAGCGCGATCGACAATAGTATCTGAAGGGTAAATATCGATCGATTGTTTTGCCAATTCTCCTTTCTGGATATCATGTTGGTGCTGATTTTCTTCTACCTGTTTTAACGACTGTTGTTGAACTTTTTCTTTTTGATTTAAACCAGACTCGGCAAGTGCTTTCGGCATCAGGGCAAGGGCGGTTGCGGCTAAAAGCCAAGAAATCAAAGCACTTGCAGCTTTGAGAGTTACCGACAGCCAATATATCGAATGCCAAAGCGTCCAAACTTCCGTCAATTTAGCCGCGCCCCAGGCAAAAAAAACAACGGCAAACACCCGGAAAATCCTGCGGTGAGAACCTTTGCGGGTAAAATAAACTAAAGATAGGGCGATCGAGCAATAAGCCAGTGCCGTCAGCGAGTCAAAAACAGCGTACAATCGCAACTCCGGCACCACGTTGCAGGCGAGTGTAGAAGATACAGCAAGTGTGGAAAAAAAAATTGTTAATTGTTCTTGCATAAAGTTCAAGAAAAAAATTATCTGTACCAATGCAAATCAGATCAAATCTAATTATTTGATTTCGGCTAGTGAAATATTTACATAATTATATACTTTTTTCATTTTTTATGAAACAGCTATTTTTTCAGGAAATATCAAAACTGTCGAGGTTGGGCCCTGGGAACGAAGCTTTGCCCAAGTATGAGCAATGGTGAGCGTCACGGCTAGCAACGCTTACCTTGCTCCCTGTGACGGAATACATAGGTTCGCGTACTGATTGCTTCAGAAACATTTAAATTGTTAATGATCGCTATTAAATTTTCTTTTAGATTACTTAAGCAGTGAGCCAGAGGTTTTTAACCCCTGGCTCACAGATGGACTAGCAGACTTTTAAGGCAGAGAAAATCTCAATTTTTCCGCTGGAAATCCACAATTAAGCACCGCCCAGCGCCCAATGCACCAAAGTCCGAACTCCAAAACCAGTAGCCCCAGGGCCATTGTAGCCATTTTCTTTGTCAGTCCAAACCGGGCCGGCAATATCTAAATGGGCCCAAGCAGTATCCTTCACAAACTGCTTCAAAAATAGCGCCGCCGTAATCGAACCGCCGGGACGTGGGCCTGTGTTTTTCATGTCGGCGTGCAATGCTTTCAATCCCTCAAAATATTTTTCTTCCATCGGCATTCGCCAAAATTTTTCGCCTGCCAATTCTGAGGCGGCGACTATTTCGGCGGCGACGCTATCTTGAGGACTCCACAAACCCGCGATATCGTCGCCTAAAGCAATTACGCAGGCCCCGGTTAGAGTTGCTAAATCGACAATTGCGTCAACTCCCAATTTATCAGCAAATACCAAAGCATCAGCCAGGGTTAAACGACCTTCAGCGTCGGTATTGTTGACTTCAATTGTTTTGCCGTTGGAAGCTGTAAGGATGTCTCCAGGGCGCATGGCGCGGCCGCTGATCATGTTTTCAGTGACGGCGCTGATAAAGTGAACTTCCACATCTGGTTTGATGTGTCCGATCGCCTTTGCCGCTCCTAAAGTAGCCGCAGCGCCGCCCATATCTATTTTCATCATTTCAATGCCGCTGCCCGCACCTTTGATGTTCAAACCGCCAGAATCAAAGGTCAATCCTTTGCCGACAATTGCTATTTTGCGGCGCGGTGTGCCTTCTGGTTTGTAAGTTAAATGGATGAATTTTGGCGGTAAATCCGATGCTAGGGCAACGCCGAGAAAGGCTCCCATTCCAAGTTTTTCACAGTCTTCCCGCTCCAATATTTCTAATTCTAAACCGCATTCGGCAGCTAGACTTTGAGCAGTTTCGGCCATTGTAATCGGGGTGACAAAATTTGCCGGCGCTGCGACTAATTCCCGTGCCAAAATGACTCCGGCAGTGATTTGGCGGGCGCGGGCGATCGCACTTTCGGTACCGGCAAACCCGAGCAAATGAATTTGTTCGAGTTGCGGGCTTTTGTCTTCCTGTTCCGATTTGAAACGGTTGTCTTGATTCAGGGAGAGTTCTACACCTTCGGCGATGGCGCTTGCTGTAGAATCCGGCGCGTTTTTCCACACCGGAAAGCTAATTCCGAGGGTTTTGCATTTCTCTTTTTTGGCTAACTTGGCGCAAACCCCCGCAGCTTGCCGCACGGTGTCTAATTTTAAGTCCTCTGTTTTGCCCAAACCGACGATCGCAATTTTGCGAATGGGATTATTGCCGCCGACGCGGGTGATGGCGCTCGTGCCCACTTTGCCCTTAAAATCTACTTCCAGTAGCAGCTCTTTCAAAGTGCCTGCAAGCTTTTCATCTAATTGTGCCAGCTCGCCCGTGAGTTCCAAGCCGTCCTCAAATAGACCAATTGCCAGGGCGTCTCCCGTCCAAACAGAGCGGGGCGTATCGGTGACTAGAAATTCCATGTTTTGATTTACACTTTAGATTTTAGATTTTTGATTGTACTTTGCAGTGGGTGGTTTGTGGTTTTTCGTTGGTGCGGGTAAATAGATCGATCGCACAAATTCTCCGCTCCACATCAAAATAAATTCTGCTACTATATCAGCCAAGTCCGCCTGCGATCGGATCTTCCACCAATCTCAATCATCTGTTTGGGGGTTGGCTGTCCGTTTTTGCCCCACTCTTAACATTTATTTCTCGTTGAACAGGCATCCTGCCTGTGATGGCGTGGAACACCCATCCTGCCTGTGATGGCTTTTGACAAACGATGGTTCTCTATATCTTATTCTCTTAAATTTTCCCATGCTAAAACGACGCCGGGCCCGATTTTCTGTTTTAATCAGCGTTTCAGTTTGCGTTATTGCGATCGGCTCTTTGGTTGCTGCGATGAAATTGATGGGTTTGGGCTCATTCCAGAAGGCCGAGCAGCCCCTGGAGGCAGCGAATTCCGAATCGCAAGTCAAGATGCTGGTATCGCTGTCACCGAGCGAGCGATCGGCAAAATTAGTTGAACTCGCAGCTACTCAGTCTGCAAGTACAAACCCACAGCAGCAAATCTCCCCTCAAAGCCGCGCCCGCTACCTGCTTGCCAGCGATTTAATCCAGCAAGGAAATGCGGCCAAAGCATTAAAGTTATTGGACAAATTAGAGCAAGAATATCCGGTTTTAGCTGCTCACATTGCCTTAAAAAGGGCGCAAGCCTACCAATTAAGCGGCGACAAAGGCAAAACTCAAAAAGCTTGGGAGGAACTGCTCAAAAACTATCCGAGCGACCCGGTAGCAGCGGAAGCTTTATATGTTTTAGGCAAGTCAAAACCGGAATATTGGCAACAGGCAATTACTGAATTTCCCGCTCATCCCCGCAGCGTAGAAATTGCTCTCGGCAAGTTAAAAGAAAATCCCAATCAGCCGAAGTTGATGCTGCTCGTAGCAAAACACGGTCATTATGTCAAAGATTACGGGACAATTGTGGAACAACTGGTGCAGCGAAACAGCGCCTCTTTGAAACCGGAAGATTGGGAAGAAATTGCCTTTGGCTATTGGGAAAAACAAGATTATGGCAAAGGAGCTATTGCTTACGGGAAAGCTCCCCGCAACGCTAAAAATCTTTATCGCAAAGCTCGCGGTTTGTGGCTCGACGGAAAAATCCCGGAATCGAGAATTGCCTATCAAGAATTAGTGCGCGAGTTTCCCGATGCCGAAGATACTGGTTTGGGTTTAATTCGGCTGTCGCGGCTGAGCGAACCGAAAGAAGCGATCGTTTTGCTCGATCGAGTTATTAGCAAATTCCCCAATTATGCCCCCGAAGCTTTGTTAGATAAATCGCAACTTCTCGACAAAGCACGCAGTGGTCAATCCGCCTCAGATACCCGCAAGTTGCTCTTGACAAAATACAATAATTCTGATAAAGCAGGCGAATTGCGGTGGACGATCGCCCAGCAGTTTGCCAAAGGCGGAGATTTAAAATCAGCTTGGCAGTGGGCGAGAGAATTAACCACCCACAATCCCGACAGCGAACAAGCTCCAGAAGCAGCATTTTGGGTCGGGAAATGGGCACAGCAACTCGGCCGGCAACAAGACGCCAAGACTGCATTTGACTACACGATCTTACGCTATCCAGAATCATATTTTGCATGGCGATCGGCTGTACTTCTTGGCTGGCCAGTCGGCGACTTTACCACAGTCCGAGATTTGTCTCCCAATGTAGTGCGGCCGCCTCAGCGCCCCGAACCAACTGCGGGTTCTCCTGCGTTGAAAGAACTCTATCAATTAGGTCAAGATAGGGATGCTTGGACCCTGTGGCAAGTAGAGTTTATCGACCGCGTAGAACCAAGTATTGCCGAACAGTTCACCGACGGTTTAATGCGAGTAGGAGTTGGAGATAACTTAGACGGTTTGTGGATGGTTGGTAGTTTGCGACAGCGCGAGAAACCAGATGATAGAACCCAATACCTCGAACTCAGACAGCAACCGATTTATTGGCAAGCACTTTATCCTTTTCCTTACTTAGAAACCATTGTCAAATGGTCGCAACAACGCAAAATAAATCCAGTATTAGTAACCGCATTAATCCGGCAAGAATCGCGGTTTATGCCCGCCATCAAATCATCAGTTGGCGCCACTGGTTTAATGCAAGTAATGCCGGAAACAGCAGCTTGGGTTGCCGCTCAAATCAGCCTCAAAAAGTATTCATTGGAGAATGTGGACGACAACGTTAAACTCGGTACGTGGTATTTGGATCACACTCACGACGAGTACAAGAATAACTCGATGTTAGCTGTGGCGAGTTACAATGCCGGGCCGAATGCAGTTGCAGATTGGTTGAAGAGGTTTAGTTTTAGTGACCCGGATGCTTTTGCGGAAAAGATTCCGTTTCCTGAAACGAAAGGATACGTGAAATCGGTGTTTGAGAATTACTGGAATTATCTGCGGATTTACAATCCAGAAGTTAATCAGTTAATGAGTGAGCATTATGCGGCTTCTCAGAAAAAAGCAAAGTGAATTATTCGTGGTGTGGGGGCGGGTTTATCTAAATTGTTGGTAATCGTTATATCTTTTTGGTGGAACCCGCCCCTACAAAATATGGTTTCGTAGGGGCGGGTTCCACCAACCATAATCGCCCCAAACAAACAATCTCAAAAACCCGCCCCCACCCAACAAACAATCATCATTTACATTGGGGAATTTAATGCAAATATCAGGTTAATGTGAATTATTCGTGGTGTGGGGGCGGGTTTATCTAAGTTGTTGGTAATCCTTAGATATTTTTGGTGGAACCCGCCCCTACAAAATATGGTTTCGTAGGGGCGGGTTCCACCAACCATAATCGCCCCAAACAAAC
>NZ_JAUBTV010000038.1:25902-63850 GCF_036705145.1 Microcoleus sp. B5-D4
AATCTCAAAAACCCGCCCCCACCCAACAAACAATCATCAGTAATTGACCGGAGATGATATCAGCGGCAGCCTAAAGAATCGCGAGTAGAAATCCCAGTTTGAGAATTAATCCCACTTGCCTTTGTGCACAATTCTTTAACTTGTGATCCGTCCATAATTGCGTCGGTAAAGTCAGCGCCGGTGATATCAGCTCCCTCAAAAGTAGACCGCAGCAAAATTGTTTCTGCTAAAATTGCATCGCTTAAATCGGCCTTAGTAAATTTAACTTGATCTATCATGGCATTAGTTAAATCGGCTCCGTGCAAATTCGCCTGAGTCATCACCGAAGCGCTCATAATTGCTCCCCGCAAATCGGCATTAGAAAAATTAGTCAAGTCCATATTAGCGTTAGAAAACTCAGCGGCCCGCAGCATTTGACCGGAAAAATCGCGTCTTGTCAGTTCGGCGTTGCTAAAGGACAACGGCGGAGCGTAATATTTAGATTGAGCCTGGGCTGGCTGTGGCAGGATGAAGATAGTTAGCGCCAAGAGGAATGCTGCTAGTTGCCGGAGTTTCATAAGTCGGATATTCTCGCAAGGTGGGTATTTCGTAGTGTATCCCGAACTTTGGTCGATCGACTAAACAGTTACAATCTTAATTAATAGTGATGGAGATGGAAAAAAAGATATGCTAAGTTTTTTCTTAACTTGGATAGTAGCAGCGGTTTCGCTGATCATTACCGCTAACATTGTACCAGGTATTGCGGTGGTTAGCTTTCCGGCGGCGATGCTGGCTGCTGTTGTTATCGGATTGGTGAACGCGATTGTCAGACCGATTCTTACATTGCTGACGCTGCCTTTGACCATTATTACTTTAGGTTTGTTTTTATTCGTTGTGAATGCAATTTCGCTTTCCCTGGCTTCGTGGTTGGCGGGTGCGTTCAATATCGGCTTTGCGGTTAACGGTTTTTGGCCGGCTTTGTTGGGTTCCATTGTGTTGTCATTCGTTTCTGGGTTGATTGGTCGATTTGTGAATGCCAATACTTTGTCTCAGTAGTACATTATCCCAGATATTCGATCGGGCAAACTGCAACCGCTACTGTTACCGCAGAACCCGCCCTAACCCCTCCTTGTGAAAGGGGGGGATTTTTGCTGCGAAATATTTGTTTAGGGACTAAAAGCCTTTGCTGGGCGGGCAAGATGCCCACCCCACAAGCAGATTCCGTCTTTGTGGAACAGGCATCTTGCCTGTTGTTGAGAATTGTGGAACAGGCATCTTGCCTGTTGTTGAGAATTGTACGGGCAGGCAAGATGCCCACCCCACAAGCAGATTCACTCTTTGTGGAACAGGCATCTTGCCTGTTCTTGAGAATGGTACAAGATATCAGTTCGATCGCACAAAGTGCCGCAGCTTCTGCTACACTAGGCGTCCCGACTTGTTTGACTACAATATTTGAAGGATTGGGGACTTCTACGGAACTTAAAATGTCAGCAGCAAAGGTTTTTAACGGCCAATTTCGCGCTTGACAAAGTTCCAGCAAGCCGACTTCACCTGCTTTAGTGTCGATTGTAGCAATACCTGCGATCGCACTTTCCGCTAAATGATAACCGCGGCATACATTTTGAATCGCAGTTTCGATTAATTCTCGCCCTGTTCCGCGTTCACAACCTATCCCTATCCACAACACTCTCGGATGCCACTGAACTTTTGGCAAAGAAGATTCCGGCGAAAATCTTCTCTGGGTGAAACTAATCCAAATTCGGGCTTTGATAGTTGATAGATTTTCCCCATCCCAATACAAAGAATGTTTTTCTGGCAGACTGTTTTGCCACAAAGTAGAACCAACTTCTTGAATTACTTCGACAGTTTCCCCTCTAGCAAGAGCCTCCGCCACTCCTGTCCAGTCACCTTCGCCCCGCCTCCAACCGCTGGGAATCTCTAGCATATCTAAAGTAAATTCATCGCTCATTATTCAGTTATCTATTCTGTAGTTTCACTGCGACCGCAATCTTAAAAAAAACTTAACACTCTGTTTAGTGAAAATTTTGGTAAAATTGTAGCACAAACTACAAAAAACCCAACATTTAAGATGGTAGAACTAAATCAGTTAGTGTTAGAGCTTGAAAGCAACCTCAAATCGGAAGGAGTGAAAAAAGAATGGAAAGAGCGCCGGTCAAGTTGGGTTAGCGGTGTGGCAGCATCAGTTAACCTGACATATCTAGCAGAATTGCTAGTTGAATGGGAATCAAACTTGCAGGGAGAATCGGTTGATATTCAGTGGCAAGAGCGTCGAGACCGTTGGGTAGAAGAATGTCTGGCAGCATCGATTGTTCAAGAAGTATCAAGTTTATTGCTGGAACTTGAAACCAATATAAATTCGGAAGCTATGGCTGATGAATGGCAGCAGAATCGCGAGACTTGGGTACAGCAAATGCACAATTTTAACGAGTAGTTTCGACGAGTCAGAGCCTGTAAATATTGCGTTTTCAGGCTCTAAAATTTCCCAATGACTAATGAGTAATGACTAATTATTCATCTTTCTGCCAAACCCATTCAGAAAAATATCAGCGAGTCCTTCAGCCATTTCCTGCATTTGCTGCCGAAAAGCATTCGGCTCCATACTCGTATTTTGACTGAATCCCGCGACTGCAAACATTCCCAAAAATACCTGAGCGACAATCTTCGGATTCATCTTTGAATAAACTTGTTTTTCCATCGCCGTTTCCCAAAAAGCCTCAGCCAAATTGCTCATTATAAAAAACCAACACTCTCAATCAATAAAATTTGTACAAAAATAGCACAAACTGCAAACAAGACAAAATTTAATATGGTAGAACTAAGCCAATTACTGTTAGAGTTTCAAGCCCACCTAAACTGGGACGCAGTGAGGGAAGAATGGAAAGAACGTCGCGAGTGTTGGATGAGCGAGGTGTCAGCAGCAATTGACGAAAAACACCTAGCCAAATTGCTACTTGAATTAGAATCAAATTATCAGCGAGAAGCGGTACAAAGTCTCTGGAAAATGATCCGTGAAAGTTGGGTAGAAGAATGTCATATAGCATCGACGCTGGAAGAAGTATCAAGTCTATTGCTGGAACTTGAAAGCAATACAACTTGGGAAGTAGTGACGGATGAATGGCAGAAAAACCGGGAGAATTGGGTACAGCAAATGTACGAATTTATAGAGTAATTGGGGATTGGGTATGGGTGACGGGTTATTGGTTATAACTGAGATATTGCACCATTCTCAATTAGCCGTAGGGGCGGGTTCGCCAACAGCCTTAAAGCTTGCAAATAGGTTCTATAAACCCGCCCGACCCCACGAAAAATCCTCTTATTGATATTGCTGCAAGATGTCGGTTATAACCAATAACCAATAAATAACCAATAACTAATAAATAATGACTAATTATTCCTCTTTCAGCAAAACCCCATTGAGAAAAATATCGGCGAGTCCTTCAGCCATTTCCTGCATTTCCTGCGGCGAAGCATTCGGCTCCATAATCGTATTTTGACTGAAACCCGCGACTGCAAACATTCCCAAAAATACCTGAGCAACAATCTTCGGATTCATCTTCCGATAAACTCCTTTTTCCATCGCCGTTTCAAAAAAAGCCTCAGCCACATCGCTCATTTTTCCGATGACTTCCAACTGAATTCTGTCGCGCAAATCCGGGTGAAATTGCGCCTCCAAAAAACACACCCGCATCATGTCGCTATTCTCGCGGATATTCAGCATCCGCCGCCGCATCACCTGAGCCACTGCTTTGTAACTGCCCATCTCGCTTAATTCAGTCAGCAAATCCGTCAGCAACTCCACCCATCCTTCCGTCGCCACCTCAATCAAAATCGCTTTTTTATTATCAAAATGCCGAAATAGCGTACCCTCGGCCACCCCCGCTGCCGCTGCTAAATCGCGAGTTGTGGTGCCGTCGTATCCGCTGCGGGCAAACAACCGCTGAGCGGCTTGTAAAATCCGCTTCTTGGTTTCTGTTTCAGAAGGAGGAGACTGATTAAAAATTCGCATGGCTTTGCAATGGGTAATTGGCTACTTGGAACTACGGGAGCTGGACTGAGGGACTAATTGATGTTAAGTTTTAAAAAGAATCTCTGGCATTGAGGGCAAACATTTTTTTGTTTGACAATCCAAAATCCAAAATCTAAAATCTAAAATCGAATGACCCTTTTTGAGATTTGCTGTATCAGCCTAACATCTGCGGCGCAACAGATCGCTTATGCCTCCAAAAATCTTTATCCTGAGAAAAGAATCTCTGGCCACCGAGCACAAACATTTTTTTGTTTGACACTCCAAAATCTAAAATCTAAAATCTAAAATCGAATGACCCCGCAGTTCCAAAAACCCCGTGAAGCGAAGCTATCCCGTAGGGAATCGCCCGATCGCCAAACTCGATTCATAGCCTCCCTGCTGGCCGCTGTACTACTGTGGTGGGGCATTTCTCCCGAAATCGCCCTCGCCCGCCCCAACCCCGCTAGCGGCTCCCAAACAGTCTCTGTTCAACCATCGCTCGATCGAGTAATCAGCCAAGTCAGCGAATTTAAGCTCGACAACGGCATGAAATTCATCGTACTCGAAAGGCCCAGAGCGCCCGTAGCATCGTTTCTGATTCACGCCGATGTCGGCGGCGCAAACGAACCCGACGGCCAAACAGGTGTCGCTCACTATCTGGAACATTTAGCCTTCAAAGGCACGCCAAAAATCGGCACTACCGACTACCAAGCCGAAAAGCCGCTGCTAGAAAAACAAGACCAACTCTTCGAGCAAATGCAAGCAGCCAAAGCCAGCGGCAAAACTGAAGAAGTCGCCCAATTAAAAGCAGAATTTGACAAAGTTGAAGCCGAAGCTTCACAATTTGTCAAGCGCAATGAACTCGGCAAAATAGTGGAACAAGCAGGCGGAGTCGGACTAAATGCCGCTACTTCCACCGACGCCACAATGTATTTTTACAGCCTTCCAGCTAACAAGTTAGAAATGTGGATGTCGCTGGAATCCGAGCGATTTCTAGAACCAGTATTTCGGGAATTTTACAAAGAAAAACAGGTAATTTTAGAAGAGCGCAGGCTGCGAACCGAGAATTCTCCGATCGGACAAATGGTTGAAGCTTTTGCCAACAAAGCTTTCTCTGTTCATCCCTACCGTCGCCCCGTAATTGGCTACACTGAAGACATTAAAAACCTCACCCGCAGCGACGTGCAGAAGTTTTTCGATACTCACTATGTCCCCAGCAAGCTGACTGTGGCAGTGGTAGGAGACGTGAAAGCTGCGGAGGTGAAGCGACTCGCTCAAATTTATTTCGGCCGTTACAAGGCTTCACCAGCGCCTCCAGAATTGCAAATTGTCGAACCTCCCCAAACGCAAACTCAGGAAGTCACGCTGAAATTAAAAACTCAACCTTGGTATTTGGAAGGATACCACAAACCGGCGATGAATCATCCCGACAATGCGGTTTATGAAATGATTGGTTCTTTGCTCAGCGATGGCCGCACTTCTCGGCTCTATAAATCTTTGGTAGAACAACAGCAATTGGCGCTGGCTGCTCAAGGTTTCAGTGGTTATCCTGGGGAAAAGTATCCGAATTTGATGTTATTTTACGCTCAAACTGCTCCAGGCCGCACGGTTGATGAAGTAGCCTCCGCTTTGAACAAGGAAATCGAGCGCCTGAAAACAGAGCCGGTTTCTGCTTTGGAATTGGAGCGGGTGAAAACTCAGGCGAGAGCCGATTTGTTGCGATCGCTCAATTCTAATATGGGCATGGCATTTGCGCTGGTGGACTATCAAGTAAACACCGGTTCGTGGCGAAATTTGTTCAAGGAATTGGAGGCGATCGCGGCTGTTACTCCCGCTGACATTCAGCGTGTCGCTCAGGCAACTTTCCGCCCGGAAAATCGCACGATTGGTAAGCTTTTGCCGCTTTAAGGAAGTCAGTTGGCAGTTGGCAGTTGTCAGTTGGCAGTTGGCAGTTGTCAGTTGGCAATTGTCAGTTATCTGTTGTCAGTTATCTGTTGTCAGTGGTGAGCTTTCCCGCGAACAGCCAACAGCGAACAGTCAACAGCGAACAGTCAACATTTGTCAGAATGTATAACTTAGGAGAAAGAATGAAAAGGACTAAATTGAGACTGAAAAAAGTAAAGTTATTTCTGCTATCGCTTTGCTTTTTTACTGTTTCACTGGGCACGTTTAATTTGTTACCTTCCTTTGCGGCGGCACCGAAACACTACGACGAATTAACATTCCCGGCGGTGCCAGAAATTAAACTGCCTAAATATACTCGCTTCGAGCTGAAAAATGGCATCCGGGTGTATCTTATGGAAGACCGGGAACTCCCGTTAGTCGGGGGAACGGCGCTATTTCGCACGGGCGAGCGCTTTGAACCTGCCGATAAAATTGGACTGGGAGGTTTGACGGGAGAAGTGATGCGAACTGGCGGCACGAGCCGGCATACGGCTGATGAATTAAATCAGTTGCTAGAACAGCGAGCAGCTTCGGTAGAAACGGGGATTGATGTTAGTTCGGGCAGCGCTAATTTTAGTGCTTTAGCTGAAGATTTGGAACCCGTGTTTGACTTATTTGCAGAAGTGATTCGGGAACCAATATTTGCTAAGGAAAAGTTGGATTTAGCGAAGAACCAAACTCAAGGTGCGATCGCCCGCCGCAATGACGATCCTGACGGTATTACCGGCCGCGAGTTTCAAAAATTAATTTATGGATCTCGCAGTCCTTACGCGCGCACGGTAGAATACAAAACCCTCGCCAATATTTCCCGCGACGATTTGGTGAGTTTCTACCAGAAATATTTCCATCCCAAGAATATGATTTTGGGTATTTCTGGCGACTTTGATACAGCTAAAATGCGATCGCTCGTCGAGCAAAAATTTGGCAACTGGCAACCGAGTCAAAGTGCAGAAGTGCCTCCGCTACCAACGGTATCACCAGCAAATGGCGGTGGCATATTTTTGGTAAATCAGCCGCAATTAAGTCAAAGTTACGTGCAAATGGGACATTTGGGCGGAATGCTCAGCAGTCCAGATTACGGTGCTTTGGACGTAATGAATGGGGTTCTCAACGGTTTCGGTGGTCGTTTGTTTAATAATGTGCGATCTCGCCAAGGCTTAGCTTATTCAGTATACGCGGCTTGGAGTCCGAGGTTTGACTATCCGGGGGTGTTTTTCGCTGGAGGCCAAACGCGATCGGACGCCACAGTACCGTTTATCCAGGCAATTTGGGCAGAGATCGATCGTATCCGCACCGAACCAATTACCCCGGAAGAATTAGCTTTTGCTAAAGATTCCACCCTGAATTCTTTCATCTTCAAATTTGAAAATCCCAGTCAAACTTTGTCGCGATTAATGCGCTACGAATACTACGGTTATCCCGAAGATTTCATTTTTCGCTACCGCCGCAGCATCGAAGCAGCAACAATTGCCGACGTGCAGCGCGTAGCCAAGACTTATTTGAAACCGGAGAATCTGGTAACATTAGTAGTGGGAAATACGGCGGCAATTCAACCGCCGTTATCGAGTTTGGGAACTTCGGTAAAAGTGCAATCTGTTGATATCACAATTCCCTCGGCGACTTAATTTATTTACTCGTTACCAGGCAGAGCGAAAGTATTTTGTAGGGTGCGTCGCTGCCGAAACTTCGCTGGAATTTGTAAGTTTTTGAGCGACGCACCTAACTATTGTGTGGTGCGTCGCTGCGAGATTGTCGGTCTTGTTTGTAAATTTTCGATGGCGACGCACCCTACGGCTACAAACTAAGGCAGTTTTTTCTAATCCATGTTTTCCGCCGCTCGCTACATTATTATAATTGCTTGTGCTATTTTTGTGGATCAGTTAAAATATAAAAATATTTTTTGCAACAAGGAGCAAGTATGAGTGCCATTAATGTCGTAATCCCTTCCTTAGCAAAGACCACGCAAGGAATTGGTACGATTATCAAGCTTATTAAAGATTCCCCCGATAATTTGATTCTGGTTTTGCATTTGTACAGGAAATATGAAGAAAGTCAAAGCACCTTCATTGCATTTTTCAAAAATCCTAATTTTATTGGCAATTTTACTGCGGTTATAAATGTTTGGGGTACGAGCTTTGGTTATAACGGTGAAGGGCCCCGTGGCTATGGAGCTATTCGGTCTGTGATTGAAGACCACCAACTTAACTTTGAGCAATGTGAATGGCAAGATTTTCTTGAGGCTAAAGGATGGGACGGACAACCTTACAAGAAATGGGAGGAAGAACCTGGCTCTACTTTAAGTTTGATTAGGCAATGGGAAGAACTACTAACAGAACGTTGTTATTTCTCGCTGTGTCGTAGTTTGCCTTCTGAGGTTTATAGCCTCCAGCATTTTAATGAACATTGGAAAAGCAAATGGGAGCGGCTGCGTTAAGAAATTCCTCAGACATATGCAGTAATGCCGTTGCTTACCTAAAACACACATTCCGCTCCCGTTCAGTGTCACACTGCGAATGAGGGGATAAGTGAGAATTTTGATCGAATTTGGGGATTTGCGATGGCGACGCACCTGACTATTGTGTAGTGCCTCGCTGTGAGATTGTTGCTCTTTATTTTTAAATTATTCGATGCCGACGCACCCTAGGGCTAACTAACGAAAATCGCGACATTTCAAGCCAGCCGATCGGGATCGACACCCAACTCCCGCAACTTTGCCGCCAATACCTCCGCCCGCTGGCGTTCCTGTTCTGCCCGCTGGCGTTCCTGTTGGGCCTGTTCCGAGCTCCACAGCAGCAAATTTCCAGCCTCATCCCACCAGCGCAGCCAATTCATAGTTTGGCCCAGTCGTTCCCCCGACCAAATCCCCAGCCACAAATCTAACTCTGGAATCCGCACCCGTCCCTCAGCATCAGCGGTCTGGGCTGCATAACCACCATTTTGCAGATACCGCACTTCCAGCTTGGGCTCGTAGGGATCGTAGGTAACATAGGTGGGCACTTGCAAAATCTGTTCGTAGAAGTAGAGCTTGCCATAGGGAGGAGTCGATCGCACGGACAGTTCGCCGTAATCTTCGTTAGACAAAAACTCCATCACCACGGATACCGGCGCACCCTCCAGATTGGGCGTGTAACTGCGGCGAATGCTGCCCTCTGCGACTCGATGCACTTGCGGCGCGTAAAACCAATCCGGTGCTTTGACTACAGTCTGCTTATTTACTGTCGCTACCAGTCCAAAATTGGAACCGATTAGGGCGATCGGCTCAATAAGTCCAGCGGCTCCCAGAGCATCGGTGAGGGCGGCAGCAAGGGGTGGTTGTTGAATATTTTCCACGGGATCGTCCGGTAATACAAAGTCGGCTGGTAAGGCTTCCCAGGTGACAGTTGGTGCTTTGGAACTCGATGGGATTTGAAGTACCATTAGCTCATACCATTTGAGATTTTATATTTTAGATTACTCGTTACCCGGCTCCAGCCTGGTAACGCCGATCGGGAGGCTCTGCCTCCATTTTACCAAGCGAGGCAGAGCCTCTGGATATAGTTTCCCAGGCTGGAGCGAAAGGAACCAGTTAAGATGTTTGTAGTGGGGACTTTAGTCCTTCATGAATGCGGACTTTAGTCCTCACTACGAACCTCAACTAAAAATCAATACTCAAAGGCGCTCTCGGAAACGGAATCACATCCCGAATATTCCCCATTCCCGTCATAAACTGCACCAACCGTTCAAACCCCAAACCAAAGCCAGCGTGAGGCACAGTACCGTAGCGGCGCAAATCCAAATACCACCACAATTCCTCCTTATTCATACCCTGGGCTTCCATGCGCCGCTCCAACACATCCAGCCTTTCTTCCCGCTGCGAACCGCCGATTATTTCCCCAATATTAGGAGCCAAAACATCCATTGCTCGCACGGTTTTCTCGTCATCGTTTAAACGCATATAAAATGCTTTAATCCCGACGGGATAATCGCTGACAATCGTCGGCTTTTTAAACAAGTTCTCAGCCAAATAACGCTCGTGTTCCGACTGCAAATCCAAGCCCCAACTTACCGGAAAATCAAACTTTTTGTCTGCTTTTTCCAAAAGTGCGATCGCCTCCGTATAAGTAATCCGCTCGAACTGATTGTTAATGATATTTTCAGCAGTAGCCAAAACCGTTTTGTCAATGCGCTCATTGAAAAACTCCATATCTTCCGGGCAATGCTCCAAAACGTATTTAAAAATATACTTTAAAAACGCCTCAGCCAAATCCATATCTCCCTGCAAATCGCAGAAAGCCATCTCCGGTTCAATCATCCAAAACTCAGCTAAATGTCGCGAAGTATTAGAATTTTCCGCTCGGAAAGTCGGGCCAAAAGTGTAAACGTTGCCGAAAGCCATCGCCATAACTTCCGCTTCCAACTGGCCGCTAACTGTTAAATAAGCGCGCTTTCCAAAAAAGTCTTTAGCATAATCAACCTCTTGCGAATCAGTGCGTGGCACATTCTTTAAATCAAAGTTGGTAACGGCGAACATTTCCCCCGCACCTTCGCAGTCGCTAGCAGCAATAATCGGAGTATGAACCCACAAAAAACCGCGTTCTTGAAAAAATTGGTGTACCGCCGCCGAACAAGCATTGCGGACTCGAAAGACAGCACCGTGGGTGTTTGTGCGCGGCCGCAAATGCGCGATTGTCCGCAAAAATTCAAAGGAATGGCGCTTTTTTTGCAGGGGATAAGTTTGCGGGTCTGCATCGCCATAAACTTGTACTTGTGAAGCTTTCAACTCAATTCGCTGTCCCTTCGCCGGAGATGCTACCAGCACACCCGACACTTCTAGAGATGCACCTGTATTCAGTTGTTTCAGTACATTTTCAAAATCTGGCAAATCGGAATTTATGACTACTTGCAAGTTAGCCATCGCCGAACCATCGTTGACTTCCACAAAGGCAAATTCTTTCAATTCGCGCTTAGTGCGAACCCAGCCTTGAACAGTTACAGTTTCGTCGGGTTCACCAGCCCGCAAAATTGCTGCAATTCGTTGATTTGTCATATTTACTCCTGTTTATTTAATAAATATTTTGCACCATATTTCTCTCTTTTCTCTTCCTCTGCGCCCTCTGCGCCCTCTGCGGTTAATAAAAAAAATCAAAAATCCTCACATTGTTCAACCTGCATAGGATTTCAAAATCCAACCGATCAAAATGCCAAGCCCACCAAAGCGAACTGCTTGCCAAAAAGGTTGTTTTATGCTTCCCCAAGAAAACAGGCTGCTTTCTAAATTTAACTCGATCGTTTCCAATTCTTGCTCAATTTCCCGCAATTCTTTTTTGAGTTGCGGCAATGGATTTTTGCGCCCCGACTGGCGGATTTCTTCGCGGCGATGGCCGAGTTCGACTTGGCGCTGTCGATCGACCTGAATTTGAGTGTACCGTTCTTTGACTGCTGCGAGCGAGCGCTCAACTGCTGCGAGCGCTTGAACAAACTCACTTTCTTGCTCTTCGGGATTTAACTCTGACGGCTGTTGAGGCATTTGATATGCAAACCTGACAATAATTTAAAAAAACCAATTCGCTATTTATAGCCTTTCTCAGTAACATGAGGTGCTCTCGCGGGCATAGGGCATAGGGAATAGGGAATAGGGAATAGGGCATAGGGCATAGGGCATAGGGCATAGGACTCGCCCCCATACCTCACAACGCGATCGAACCGCTATAGTTGTTATTATGTCCAGTATATTATTTGTTAAATTCAGAAACGGCCGCCAATCCGTATAATTGCCAATTATGCTTGAAACTACACAAACAACCCAAACTGTCAACCTCAACGAGCTGAGCACGGTAGAACTAGCCCAAGCTCTAGCCGCGCGCCTCGCCATCGGCGAAAAAGATTGGCACCGCCTCAAAGCCAACCGTTCCGCGCGGGCCTGCGAGCAAGCTGCAGCCGCTTTGGTCTTTTTGCTCAAAAAACAGCCCGAAGAAGCTCTGCCGCGCTTAAACCAAGCAGCAGGATGGCTGGATCGATCGATATCTGCTCCTCCCTGCCCCACCCACGGCAAATAATTAGATTGCTTCGTTTTTCGTAACGCTGGGCGGTTGGGAGTTTTGACTTGATTAGTCGCTCAAAATTTAGACAATCGCGCCGCTAGATCGAGCAGCGCGATTGTGAGTTCAAAAGATTTATACTTTTTTAACTCAAAACTCACATTTTGCATTATGATCAGCTATCAATAGCCATAGCGTTCAAATTCTCACTGCAAGCTGGAGCCCGAAAACGAAAAATTTTCCAGGTCTAGCTGAGGTGAAAACTGCTGCTTTCATAGCGGTGCTAGCGCAAGCGAGGCAGTCGGTAGGGACTGGCCAGTTCTTTGCACAGCCGTAACTCTGTACCTTCAGAATTCCACTCTACCCGATCGAATATTTGGTAAAGAATAAACAACCCCCTACCACATTCCTGTTCCACATGAGGTAGTCCAGAGTTATCTGCAACGTCCTCTGCTAGGAGACTGTCGCAATCATCGGTATAAAGGTTGCAACTGCAAGGGGCCTTAAAGCCAGAACCTTCATCCGATATCACCCACCAATATTGGTTTTGGACGATCGAAAAACGGACTCCAACAGTTTTACAGGGGTCTAATTTGTTTCCATGCTTAGCAGCATTTACCAAAGCTTCTTGAAGCCCCAACCGCAATTCCGCTTGCCAGAAATCTGGCACCTCTGCTAGGAGCAGATCCAAAATAGGACAAAGGTATAGAGTAGAAGCGAAGCTAATCGTAATCCAATTGCGTCCGACGGGACGAGGTGAAATAGCAATCACTCAGAAAACTCCCTAACTTTCAGGTGGATAAACTTCACACCCTGCATAGTTGGCTCCCTAGTATTCAAAATGCTAATTAATTGAGCGGCGCAGCTCTACTTCTATCTTAGAGTATCAAAGCAATTAAGAACAGCAAACAACGTCACAAAATATTCAGGGATTCTGAGAAACTTCTGCAGAGAACCATCAGTAATTTTACTTATAACTTCTCCCAACCACGAAATTTTCGATCTCAGCTTTTGCCAACTAGCAACCAAACGGCTAGCTGCATCCCCCAAGCCGTTAACAGCTACCAAACAAACGATCCCCACCTTGAAAAGCTCGGAAATAACTATAAAAAAGTCGATCCCTTAACGCTCGCCAATCAGGTTCGACCCTCGCCGCCAAGCTTTGCACAGATCGCCCCAGAGCTCTCTCTTGTCGCCACACAGCATAATCATCATACCTAGGTGTGTTGCAGCCAAAACCCGATTTATTTTCCCAAATGCGATCGGGCCAAATATCTCCCATTGCTGCGCCCCTCACAAAATCAATATTCGTTACAAAACTTATTAAGCCTGAGTGCGGGCGAGCGCGAGAACCCAACTCGCCCAAATTGACCTATCCTTTGCTGGCGAAACTCCGGCACATTTGCCAAACTTTATAAATCTGAGCGCCGCGATACAATAGTTAAAGTAAATAATTATTTCTTTACATTATGCAAACAACCCCAGCCATGACCTCCACCCCCATAGCCGGCACTTACTGGCAGTGGCGGGGGCATTCAGTATACTACGTTCGATCCAGCGATCGGCATCCAGAACGCCCTCCCCTGCTGTTGATTCACGGTTTTGGAGCATCCACAGACCACTGGCGCAAAAATATCAGCGGGCTGAGCAAAGACTTTGAAGTGTGGGCGATCGACCTTTTGGGATTTGGGCGATCGGCAAAACCCGAATTGCAGTACAGCGGCGACCTCTGGCGCGACCAACTCCACGACTTTATCACCAACATCATCGGCCGGCCCGCCGTACTAGCCGGGAACTCCCTCGGAGGCTACGCCGCCTTGTGTGTAGCAGCCCAACGCCCCGAATCAGCAGCCGGACTCATATTAATCAACAGCGCCGGCCCCTTCAGCGAACCGCAGCCCGCACCCGAAGCCCCGCCCTTGCAAAAAGCCATATCTGCAGTAGCTAAAACCTTATTTCAGCAAGATTGGGCAAGTTTTCTGCTGTTCCAGTACGTGCGCCAGCGATCGACAATTCGGAAAACCCTAGAAAAAGTATATCTCGACCAAAGCGCGGTTACAGACCAATTAGTAGAAGAAATATACCTTCCCTCCTGCGATCCCGGTGCCCCCAAAGTATTCGCTTCCGTATTCCGAACACCCCAAGGCGAAAAAATTGACGTATTACTTAGTCAATTAACCTGCCCGTTGCTAATGCTGTGGGGAGAAGGCGATCCGTGGATGAATTCCACAGAAAGAAGCGCTAAATTTCGCAAACACTATCCGCAGTTAACAGAACACTTTATCAAAGCTGGTCACTGTCCCCACGACGAAGTACCAGAACAGATAAACGAACTGATTCGCGCATGGATAATTGACAAGGGCATAGGGCATGGGGCATAGGGCATAGGGCATGGGGCATAGGGCATGGGGCATAGGGCATAGGGCATGGGGCATAGGGCATGGGGCATGGGTTACTGGTTATTGGTTATTAGAACGAATAACTAACAAGAAACATAGGACAAATAACCAATAACCAATGACTAATGACTAATGACTAATGACTAATGACTAATGACTAATGACTAATGACTAATGACTAATGACTAATGACTGATGACTTCATTTAAATTTCTGGTTAATATCAACTCAAACATTCTGAGGAGACCGAAACCATGACCACCAAAAAGACTCGCCGCAATTTTATATTGAGCAGTATAGCTGTTGCCAGCGGCATTGCAGGTGCTAAGGCGATCGAACAGCAGGATCGGGAAATCGCAGCCGCACCCAATAACAAGGCGGCCGCCACAGTAAAAATGCCAGAACGACTGTTAGGCAACACCGGCGTGAAAGTGCCGATTTTCGGCTTGGGGGGGGCCGGACAAACACCGCTGTCGCAGCCGGGAAGAGAAGCAGAAGCGGCGGTACAAATTGAACGCGCGATCGAACTAGGCATTCGCTATTTTGACACGGCGGCCGAGTACGGGCCCAGCGAAGAAAACTTAGGCAAAGTTTTGCCCAAATATCGATCGCGCCTATTCCTAGCCACAAAAACCTCCGCCAGAGACAGAGACGGCGCGTGGAGAGACTTAGAGCAATCGCTCAAAAGATTGAAAACCGATCGACTAGACTTGTGGCAACTCCACCACGTCTCATTCCAAACAGAATTAGACCAAATTTTCAGTACCAAAGGAGCAATAAAGGCGATCGAAGAAGCCAAACAGCAAAAAATAATTCGTTTTTCCGGCATCACCGGACACCACGAACCAGCCATCATTGCCGCAGGCTTGCAGCGCTATCCTTTTGACACAACATTAATCTGCCTCAACGCCGCCGAAAAACATCATCCGCGCTCCTTTGTTACCAGCGCTTTACCAGTAGCCAAAGCCAAAAACATCGGCGTCATAGCCATGAAAATACCAGCTTACGGCAAATTATTTCAGAACGGTGTTTTAGATGGAATGCACCAAGCAATGGGCTACACGCTTTCACTTCCCGGCGTGCACTGCTGCGTTATCGCCGCCGACTCAGTAAAGCAATTAGAAGAAAACTTCAAAGTCGCCCAAGCATTCAAACCCCTGAACACAACAGAAATGGCAGCACTTGAAAAACGCACCGCCACCGCTTGGGAAGAAAATACATTTTTCCGACAGTGGACTTAAAATACCAACTCCAAAATTCCCTTTTTCATCTGTCTTTATTGTGGTGTGTTTATTGTGGCGCGGGCGTCCCGCCCGCGATCTCAAATCCACGCTTCATCGGAATTATTCATCTCTCTTATCTCCCTCTGTGTTCTCTGCGTTCTCTGTGGTTAAATCCTTCCGATCCAACCGGAAACGATAGGAATCATAGTTTTGTATGAAAACTCAAGTCCTCACTACGAACCTACAACGTTTATGTTACCAAACTTGATATCATCTGCGGTGAAAATACCTCAAATCACAAAACAAGGCGAGCCAACACGCTCGCCTTGTTTATTATCATAAAAAATGCACTTTGTCAACAGCAAAGAGCTACTTTTTTTTCCGTTTAGCCTTATCTAACCGCCTGCGATCGCGCCACTCAACAGAAGTCAAATAAGCGACCCCGCCAGTCACCGTCAGCAGTAGTACAAAGGCCACTAAAACGAGAAAATTAGCAATCGAAAATTCCACAACCCATCTTCCTCTGATTTTACATTTTCTACTTTCGATTTTAGATGAAAAATGTTAACAATTAACAGTTAAATGTTGACTGCTAACTGTTAACTGTTAACACTCCCTTCAAACTGCTGGCAAATCTGACAAAATTGTAAACCTCACATGATTAATTGCCAGACTCCCCACGGAAACATCCTCCTTGTTTAAAGGAAGACCGCCGCTCGTGAGACTTTGAAACCGAATTCCCTTGCCAATTTCTACGTGATACCAAGCCAAACCCATAAAAAATCGCAAAGGATAAGGGCCTCTATCTTGAATATCATCAGGATTAGATTCCATCGGCACCCAGCCAAAACCAGGAATGTAAAACTCCAGCCAAACGTGATTGAAATCCGGCTCCAGCGACACCCCTTTTCTGTCAGCAAAAGCCGGACACTTGTAGCGGCCGATCGTGCGGCAAGCAATCCCGTTTAACCTCGCTAAAGCTAACAACAGTCCCACGTATTCGCCGCAAGAACCGATGCCCCTGCGTAATACAATATCGGGAGTGTCAATATGAGGCCTAATCCCGTAAGAAAGTTGGTCGTAAACAAAATTGCGAATGCTCAGTAACTGCCTCAGAATATTAGTTTCCGAGCCAATGGCAGCCACAGCAGCCGATCGCACAATCTCCGTATCCATCGCCAAATTGTCATTATCAACCAAATACTTAGCTGCAAACTCCGGCGACAGCTTAGGAATCTTTTCGACATCTCTAGGTGACAACTGATACTTAATCGATCGAACTTCTAACAAAGCCTTCCAGCCAAAAATTCGGCGTTCCCCAGGGTGCAGCAGATCGAACTTAAACACCGCCACCCGTTCTCCTTCCTGAATTTCCTCAGTAAAAGGCATTCCAATCGGCGTAATTTTCCTGACCTTTTGCCGGTGAGTTTGCGAAGGCAAAGCAATCCGCCACTCCAAATTTTCGATTTCTACCTCATCGAGGGGAGACAGTTCCTCCACATAAGACATTTCCATCAAAAAACCGTTTGACAGAGCGTAGCGGTCAGCTTCATTGTAGTGAAAAGATAAAGGCTGAATAAAAGTGCGATCGCGCTTCGTCAACTGAAAAGGATCTTCCGAATTCGGGTCATCCCGGATGTAAAGTTCATCCCCGGCATAAGCCACGTACAGAACCTCCTCCCCCGTTTCGGAATCCTTGTGAAAAGCCAAACCCGAAGGCGACTCAAAGGGAGTCAAAACGCTAAATTTAATCTCCCCAGTTCCCCGTTCCAAACAGTAAACAGTTTGCTCAGTTTTGTCGCACACCCAAATTTCCTCATCCCGGACAGTGATATTTTCTACCCCAATACCGGGAGCGTAAAACCGAGTAATTTCCCGACCAGTTTTCAGGTCAAAAACCAGAATCGAGTTTAATCTCTGGCAAGTCACATAAAGCGTAGATTTCCAAACAGCAATCCCGTCAGCAGGATAAGAAAGTGAAACAAAATGTTCCGGTTTGAGTTCAGTTATCGCCCCCTCCCGAACTGCGCCCCGACAGCAACAAATATCCTCATCCCGCGCAAACCAGAGAGTATCGTCCGAAATAGCCAGCCCGGTTGCGCCGGCAAACTTAGCCGTTTGATAAGGATTCAAAACTGTAGTGTTGTCAGTTTCTCGATCGATCTCCAATAGCAGCCCTTCGGCGCGATCGACAGCGAACAACCTATTTCCTAAAAAAGCAATGCCGTGCAGCGCCAAGACTCCGATGGGTCTGACCATCCGCAGCCCCGAAGGCTGTTTGTCCGAGAGAACAGGTGAATCGAGATTCATGCTAAATTTCTTGCCGCTATTGTACAGAAAACCTGATTTGTAACTTGTAGCCGATCGCTTGAGGTTCACCAGCAAAATTGCCGAGTTTCCTGATATCCAGGACTGACGCATCAACCTGGTGTTTTTACGAAAATAATTCGTTTTAGCCTCTTGTCTGAGTTAAAACACCCCGAATATTAGCCTGGGTCAAAGTTGGGTTTAACAAGCTCAACCCAACCTGCAGCAGTGAATGGAAGTAAGTATAACTACTAAGCTACCACTGACAAACGCGACACAGAATTCTATGTTGATCAGAGCGACCCAAATAATCGTATCTGCCTGAAGATATAAATTAAGTACAACAGATTACTATATCCGTCAAAACCTTGGATAGAATAAAACCGTGCGATAAAGTTCCTAGGTTCATCAAAAGGCAGGTTCGTCATGGCTTTGAAGTCTGCTCTAAATATCGGTGCTCTTTCCTTAATTCTGTCTTTAGAGGCAGTTGCCGCCGGTAGTTTTTTAATACCAGCAGAGGCTCTCAACAGCCCCGCAAACATTGTCCAGCGCGCCTCACAACCGCAGCTACCCCTCAACTGGCAAACAGTTCAACCCCCTGAACCAAGCGGAAGTAGACCGAACAGCCAGCAATTGGGAGCCGGGTGGAATAGCTTTCAACCGCCCCAGGACGGAGTACCCGGAAGGCGGGAAGGGGGAGGAACCCGCGGCTTAGAATGCCCCACGGCCACAACTGCCTTAACTGCCTTGATTCCCCAATCAACTATGGGGCAAACCATATCAGCAAAACCGACATTTTTCTACTACCTTCCCGTAGCTCTCGACAAAACAGTTCAGTTTGAGTTAGCAGACGAAAGGGACAAAACACTATACAAAAAAAGTTTTCGCATGGTAACTAGCCGTGCAGGTGTAGTTAGCGTCAGCCTCGGCTCCGACGAGAACTCGCCAGCCTTGGAAGTTGGCAAAAACTATCAATGGTACTTTACTATCAAATGCAACCCAAAAAATACAACAGATGATGTTCTCGTTTCCGGGTGGATCAACCGCACCGCACTCGCCCCAACCGTGAAAACAGAGTTGGATCGATCGTCCGACCTCACCAAGCTCAGCATCTTCGCCCAACAAAATCTCTGGTACGAGTACCTAGCAACTCTAGCTCAATTGCGTCTCCAGTCTCCCAGCGATTCCAGTTTAGCGATCCAATGGTCAGCAGTGTTGAACTCAGTCGAACTCGGCAAAATAGCCCAAGAACCCTTAGTCGCAAGTGAATTAACACCTATCACAAGAAAATAATTCGACACCAGCTTCACGCAAAGAATGTAACGGTAGGCCCGTGCCCCAAACCCTGATAGCCATAAGTCAGTCGATTTTAGATTTTAGATTTTAGATTTTAGATTTTAGATTTACTTGCTGCATTGAATCTGGGAGCAGGAACAGGAGTCTAAAATTTTAGGATATACACTGATGAGCGTTGGGGGCACGGTATCCGTTTTTGGGCGAGTCATTGCCAAATCTCAAATCTCAAATCTCAAATAGTATCAGGGGTGCAGCAAGTACGAAAAACTCGGTTTCGATCGCGGTATTTGGCAGCGCCACAGATGATTTTTGGTTGTTGCGGGTTGTTTGGTCGATCGTCCTAAATAAATTAAAATTTTTGTACCGATCGGCAGTTCGGACTTCTGGCAGATTGAAAGGCGGGCGGTGGAAATTTTGATGGTCAAATTTCGCCTAATACTAAATGATAAACTGGCATAGTCAAGCAGGCGACAAACTTATTTTAGAGAAATTATTAATTATGCGCCCGAATGCAAATATTGCACTATTTCGGTTGGGGATTTCACTTCTAACTGCGCTGCCGATGGCTTGCTTTTATGCCAATAAAGCTATATCCCAAACAAAGGATATTTCTCAGTTGCCCGTCGCCGCTGACAACTCAGCAGATACGGGCAATCAAGTATTAGCACTGCAAAAACTGGAAATCAAGCAGGATGAAACAGCAACAAACTTAAATCAGCTTCCCGATACGATCGAGACCAACCCTGAACCAGAAACACCATCGAACCCCACCGAGAACAGGCAAGATGCCTGTTCCACAAGCAGTTTGATTGATTGTGGTACGGGCATCTTGCCCGTAGCAAAAAATCTGGTTGACAAAGATCCCCAATGTCAGAACCCGCTAGATTGTAATTTTTTAGCCCAGAACCCGCAGACGCCACCGGGAAACATCCCGCCCGACTTAAACCGCGATCGAGTACCAAATCCGCTGTTACCGTCGCCGCCGACTCAGCCCGATCCAAATCGCGATCGATTTCTGCAACCGGCCCCGCAGCCTTCCCCAGAACCTCCCCCAGTACCGCCAACAGTAGCGCCGGGGCCGCCGTCGCCAGTTCCCCCAACGCTGCCGAATACAGCAATTGAGGTGCAGAAAATTCAAGTAGTTGGCAGCACAATTTTAAGCCAAGACGAAATTAATGCCTTAGTCAACCCGTTAGAGGGCCGTTCTGCCACCTTAGAACAGCTCAAACAAATCGCCGACAAAATTACCGAAATTTACCTCAATCGTGGCTACATCACTTCGAGAGCAGTCTTGCCGCCCCAAACTATCACCGCAGGGGTAGTCCAAATTCAAGTGATCGAAGGCAAGCTGGCCCGAATTGAGGTAGAAGGAACTAAAAGATTGCATCCGAGTTACATCCGCAGCCGGATTCGACTCGGTGCCGGAATGCCTTTAAGCACAGCTTCCTTAGAAGACCAACTCCGGCTGCTGCGAGTCGATCCTTTATTTGACAATGTAGAAGCTAGTCTGCGGGCAGGGGATAATGAAGGCGAGAGCATTCTGATCGTCCGAGTCTCGGAAGCTAATCCGTTTCAACCTAGTTTCAGCGTTGACAATTACTCGCCTCCCAGTGTCGGTTCCGAAAGATTGGGAGTTAGTTTGCGGCACCGCAATATAACAGGAAATGGCGACGAACTGGCAGGGGCTTATTACCGATCGCTCGGCGATTCAGACGTGTTTGATTTTAGCTATCGCGTCCCGCTAAATGCGATGAACGGCACTTTGCAATTGAGGGCAGCGCCGAATCGCAACAGTATCGTACAAGAACCTTTTGACAGTTTTGATATTTCGGGAAAATCGCATTTATTTGAAGTTAGTTACCGCCAGCCACTGCGGAGAACGCCGATCGAAGAATTTGCCTTATCTGCCGGTTTTACTTATCAGACAGGCAGAACTTTTCTCGCTGGCGAACCGGTTTCTTTTGGCATCCGCGAGGAGTCCAAGGGTGTCAGCACTACGAGCGCAATTAAGTTGGGACAGGACTACATTCGGCGCGACCCGCAGGGTGCTTGGGCCGTGCGATCGCAATTTACGATCGGCACTAGCTTGTTTGATGCTACTCAATACGAAGGTTCTGATCCCGACGGACAATTTTTTAGCTGGCTGGGTCAAGTGCAGCGAGTACAGCGATTGAATGACAAACATTTATTAATTTTGCAGGCCGACTTGCAGTTGTCAGCTAATAGTTTGTTGCCTTCCCAGCAATTTGTAATTGGTGGCGGGCAATCTTTGCGTGGCTACCGCCAAAACGTCCGTTCTGGCGATAACGGCTTCAGAGTTTCCATCGAAGATCGGATTACTTTGCAGCGCGATGCTTCGGGAAATCCTAAACTTCAATTGGCTCCCTTTTTGGATGCGGGTACGGTATGGAACGTTGCGAACAATCCTAATAAATTAACCAATCAGACATTTTTAGCAGGTTTAGGTTTAGGGGTAATCTGGGAACCGATACAGCGGGTGAACCTGCGAGTAGATTACGCTTTTCCTTTGGTTAGAATTAGCGATAAAGGCGACAATCTGCAAGATAAAGGAATTTACTTCAACATAATTTATACGCCCTAAAATGAGCGATTTGCTGCTCTGCTACCCATATAAATTGTCTGTTATGGCAGAGGGGAGATGGGAAGAGTGGGGGAGTGGGAAATGAAGAAAATATTTCCTTCTTCCTTCTTCCCTCTTCCCTCTTCCCTCTTTCCTCTTCCTTCCACATCGGATATTAATCGCCGACTTCCCCGACAACCTCCGCAGCAGCCTGAGTTTCGAGCCAGAGTTTGAGCAGCAAGAGCTCTGCCCGATCGCCCAACACAGTCGCAAACACCCCATCAGCCCCCTCAGACTGGCCAGAAATCCACGTACCGCGCAGAGTCACTTCTACAAAGTCAGCATCAGCAACACAAAGCTCGATCGCATCATTGTCGTTTCGGCGCGCCTCAGATTCCAACAGAGACAGCGCCGGCAAATTCGCGGGCAGCAAAAATGCCGCAGTGCTCGGTTCGACGCTGATGCTTTGACCAACTCGCATAGCCAGCACCACTCGCAGCGCCACTAACTGTTCGGGAGATTGAGCCAAACGCTCTAGGTTAAAGCCCGTTTCAGTATAAGTCAACTTCAGCATATTGACAGCCCTAAATTTGGAATTGAAAGTTGAAAATTGATAATTGAAAATTGGTAATCGGGAATTGGGAATTGAGAGTTAGGGGAGATTTTAGAGGAGCATTACGCATCAATTTAAAATCTAAAATCTAAAATCTAAAGTCTAAAATTCTTCCCATTCCCTATTCCCCAATTTGATATTCGTGCCAAAACAGTTCGGCAAAAGCAACAGTGGGGTGTATGGGGGCCTTCGGCTTAGTTCGCAGAGACATTCCAGCTTCTGTGGGAGTTCGATCGCCCTTACGAGAGTTGCACCGTTCGCAAGCCGTCACCACATTGTCCCAAGTATGCGGGCCGCCCTTCGATCGAGGCATCACGTGATCCAGCGTCAAATGCCGATTGCTACCGCAGTATTGGCAAGAATGAGCATCGCGGCGCAGAACTTCCCGGCGATTGACCGGGGGCACTTTCCACAGGCGTTCCCTGTTACCAAAAGTCAAGCGGATTTGTTCGGGTACGTGGATGCTGGTGCTGGGCGATCGTACCAGCCAGCCGTTGCCAATGCTAAAATCAAGAGGTTCAGCCTTGCCTGTTACCAACAGTACGATCGCCCGTTTGATGTTGACACGGCTCATCGGTAGGTAATTCTGAGAAAATACCACCACAGATTGCCTCAATACATCAGTTACTACGGTCACGGCTTGCTCCTCCTCATTTGGATTTTAGATTTTAGATTTTAGATTTTAGATTTTAGATTTGGGATTTGGGATTTTCGGTGCAACGCCTACATTGGCTACATCTGGTTTTTTCCCAGTTCCCCGCTTCGGATCGAATTTCTCAAATATCCAATCAAATGCCCCCGCTTCTCTTACGAGAGAAGCGGGGGCTAGAAAAACTGCTTTCATGCAAATTTTCATCCTGTCTGGGTACAGTCGTTTAGCTGTACCTCCCGCTTCGCGTCTCTCGATATGGCTGTGCCACTTGCAGACCGTGCTGGTCTACCTCGTTGTAATTAATTTCTGCAATTTGTCCTAATCCACTATAACCGGGTTTAATTAGGCCCAAGCCCGCCCACGAAGTCGCTGCAACAGTCGCAAAACCCGTCCTAAAGACGTGCTGTAACGACTCGGAGCGACCCGTGGGGCGATCGCACTTCAGTTGATAGGTGGAGTAGGTGGGGAGAAATTTCAAAGTCGGCAGAAAGTGGTAAGAGACCTTTAAATCTAGCTTTAAACATACTACACTGATATTACACATATGTCCACCCGTCACGGAGAAAAAATTATGCATACCCTACCTAGAACCTCAACCACCGAAATGGAAGTCACCAGCATTCGACTCGAAAGAGAGCTCAAGGAGAGACTTAAAGAGCTCGCAGGCAATCAAGGCTATCAAGCTTTGATTCGAGATTTGCTCTGGAATTACGTGCAGCAGAAGTCTGGAGAGTATCGGCAGATGTTTTCTCGATCGGATATTCGAGCTAGCATTAATGCCACAGCACAGCAGGAGGAACGCTGCGCGCTTACAGGAGAGTTGATCCGACCGGGCGGCCCGATGTTATTAGGCCTGACGATGCACGGCGAAATGGTGCCGCTGAGTATAGGGAGTATGGCTGGATAAACCAGTTTACCCTTAAATTTGTGAGAGCGATCGGCCTGGGGTGAAGGCCCCAGGCGCTGAAGATCATACTATTTTAGATTTTAGATTTTAGATTTTAGATTTTAGAATTGGGAAGGGCTTATAAGATAAGGGTTGGGAGCTTGCCTAGAGTTGCATTGTTTTTGGGAACTGGTATAACAATACTTCAAACAGTTTTTGATTACCAACCGTAAAATAAGGGTTTCAAGGATCTGCGGCAATCGAACTACCAACTGACATCTTGCACCATTTTCAATAAGCTTTTTATGGGCGGGCTCTTCGGCCCAACCCCTACTCCCCACAAGAAATTGCACTTGTTGTGGAACAGGCCGAAAAGCCTGTTCTTGAGAATAATCCAAGATGTGAGCTACCAACGAAAATTCAGGGTTTCAGATTACGAACTAAAAACAGTCCGGGCTATTGGTATAAAATCCCGCAGTATTTAAACAATATCTATTTAACGAACCACGAAAGCGGGTTCCGCGAAGCCGTTCCCGTAGGGTAGAGCACGAAGAAAGATGGAGAAGAAAATACCTAATGCCAGCGGTTCCGGATTCTGGTAACGCAGATGCGGATGCTCCAAAACGCGCCGGCTAGTGCTAAACTTTCCATCGGGCGTGCCGAACAGACGATCGTACATTATGATGAAAAAAATTAAAGTAATGCTGAAAAACCGCTACTTGACTGCTGCGAGTTCGATCGCCCTTCTCACAATTATTGCCGGATGTGCAGCTACTGAATCACCTCAACTTGCATCTCCCTCTCCTGTAGCTGAATCTTCCCCGCCGCCGGTTAAACCAAGTCAGCCTCAGCCCTTAATAGTCTCTGCTAGCAATCCTAAAACCCCCACAAATAGCAAAATCCAGCAATATCTCAACGGGTTGGCAGCCCAAGGTTTTGCCAAAGAAAACCAAGGCGTCTGGATGCAATCTGGCAATACTTTGCTAGCCAATCATCAAGGTACCGTTCCTCGGTCAGCCGCTTCTATTACCAAAGTAGCAACATCTCTCGTAGCACTGCAACAATTCGGGCCGGAACATCAATTTATCACCTTAATTGGTACAACTGGAAAAATTGAAAACGGTGTATTAAAAGGTGATTTAATTGTTCAGGGAAGCGAAGATCCGTTGTTTGTTTGGGAAGAGGCGATCGCCCTCGGTAACGCCTTAAATCAAAAAGGCATCAAGCGAGTCAGTGGCAATTTGATAATTGTCGATAAGTTTTACATGAACTTTGAACTTGATCCCCTCAAATCGGGAGAATTGCTCAAACAAGGATTGAACAGTCAAATCTGGCCCAGCGAAGCCGCCGCCCAGTATCAAACCCTGCCTCCAAATACGCCGAAACCCCAAATAGCAATTGAGGGTTCTGTAAAAGTTTTGTCAGCATCTCCCAATGACGTGCAGCCTGTAGTCAAACATTATTCTTTGCCCCTCGCTGAACTGATCAAAAAAATGAATCAGTACAGCAACAATCTCATGGCAGATATGCTAGCTGATACTGTCGGTGGCGCTAAAACAGTCGCGCAAAAAGCAGCAGCAGCAACCGGAGTTCCTCCCGCAGAAATTCAACTCGTCAACGGTTCGGGATTGAGCGAAGAAAATCTCATTTCTCCCCGGGCTGCTTGCGCGTTGTTTATAGCTTTAGAACGCTATCTTGAACCTTACAGCATGACAGTTGCTGATGTCTTAACTGTAGTTGGGAAAGATAAAGGAATACTATCAGAACGGCCACTTCCCAAATTAGCAGTAATCAAATCTGGCACGTTGGATAATGTTAGCGCTTTGGGCGGAGCGCTGCCAACTCAAAAACAAGAAACTGTGTGGTTTGTGATTATGAATGGAGGGGCAAATGTCGAGACATTTCGCACTCAGCAAGAGGTTTTGCTGAAAAGCTTTTTGAATGAGTGGGGAAGTGTTCAAGTTTCGCCGCCGGAATTAACGCCAAATCCTGCTAGAAAGAGTAAGGTATCTCGCAGCGAAATTGTCAATTGATTTGAGGCTGACGCATGGGGGCCCAGAAACCGGGTTTTTTTACAAAAAGACGGGTTGCCATCCGCAAATTCGGCAAAAAACCCGGTTTCTCTACTTGGTAGGGTGCGTCATATCGTTTCCGGTTGCATCGGAATGATTTAACCGCAGAGGGCGCAGAGAACGCAGAGGGAGAGAATACAGAGATGAATACAGGACGATGCTACCGGATTTGATATCAGTACAGAAATTGTGAATTGGCAGCTAAAATAATGCAAGCTGATGCAACCTAGGAGTACAAACTAATTTAATTAGGTGTTTTCGCCCTAGCGACTACTATGCCGATCGCACTTTCGACTCTGCTAATATATCTCTGTAAGTCGTAAGCAACTGTTACCTCCCCAGCCGGCGAAGCGTGAATTAAACCCATATTGCCGTCCGCATTGCGGTAGACTAAACCTGTGTGGGTGACATCCAATCCTTTAACATCGGTGGCTACCGCTACAATATCCCCCGGTTTTAACTGAGAATAAACACTTTTTATCCGATTTGTGGGGATGTAATTAACAGGAGTTTTGGCTAAGTCTGCTTCTTGGCTGACTATGCACTGATAAGTTGCTTCGTCTTTGAGCATTTGCGGGTAACTGCTGCGGTGCTGACTCATGAAATTTAGTGTTTTATTCATGGGCACTCCGCCTAATTCGGCGGTGATATTTTCCACAGTTTGCCGTTTTTGATTGTCGTTAATCCAGTCGGAAAAATAGTGCAATCTGCTGCAATAACCGTTCATTTTACCGTTTAAATACCGCTGTTCTTCTATGCGATTTACAAAGTTTTGATAGTCGTAATCTTGTACTGCTACGCCCCTGGCGATCGCCAAAACTGTTTCTACAAATAAAACGCAATCAAATTTATTCAAAGTTACGAGCAACTTTTCTTCGCCGGATTTGTCCAGTAAACCAGCGGCGTAGGGCTTCCCTAGGAAATTATTGGCGATTGCCTGGACGATTTCTCCCATAGAGCGATCGTGCAAATTTTGTTGTTTTGCATACTGTACAACCTTTTCAAAACGTGCTATGTCTTCAGGCTGTGCAACGGTTTCTCTCTCCGTATTATTTGAATTATTTGAGTCCGATCGTCTCGCCAGCAGTTTCAGCAATTCGGAATAGGAAATTTCCGCTAAATTGTTGAAGTCCCACAACATACTCGGAAAACTGGAAACAGTTGGCTTGTTTGTTATTTCCAGATTTTCGCTTTCTCGCGTCAAGGAAAACGCTAGATCCGCGCCCTGTCCTGCTGTTTGTCGATCGACAACATATCCCGTAGCAGATTGAGACGGAAATGCCCAAACATCAGGTATCAAAGAATTATTCGCGCCGGCGATCGCAAATCCCAAAACAGCCAGACTCCAAAAATTTCTCATGTTTTTCAAAGGATTTTGCTTCAACTCAGTGCTATCCTGAAAATTTTACAATTACTCGAAGTCTCAATCAGCCTAGTAGACCGATAAAATTGGCAACAGCGGACTCGATCGATACACTTGTCATTTAGACGCCGCCCTATTATAAACTGATCGTGCGAGTTTGATAGCACAAAACTGTAATGCAAGTAGAACGCCGACGCCGCCCAATCCAGCCCCGAGGCCGAATCGAGTCCCGACGCCAAAGCACCGAGCGTCCAGTCCAGTCCCGACGCCAAAGCACCGAGCGCCCAGTCCCATCTCGTCGCCCAATCCAGACCCGACGCCCCATAGACCTCTTGCAAAAGTCGCTCTCAATTCTTGAAATTATCTGGGTTAATCTGCGTTCATCTGCCTTGTATCTGCGGTTGACCGATCGAGCAAACATTCATGCAACCGGTCTAATCCAATCCCGACGCCAAAGCAGCCAGCGCGCCGTCGGACGCCGACGCCAAAGCAGCGAAGGCCCAGTGCCCTCTCGTCGCCGAGTGAGGACGAAATTTTCTCGGCTAAAATACCGTAACATTTTGTGTTTAATCGCCGGGGCGATCGCGTTCTTTTGGGTCGTCACAATACCCTTCAGAATTCGCCGTGCCCCAGAACCGCCAGTCATCTTGCCTCAACAGACCGTCTCGCCTCAAGAAACACTCTCGCCTCCGACAATTGAACCATCGGAAAATTTAGCCGATCGTCAAAGCGAGCCTACCTTTAGCTACAACATCAAAACACCTCCTAATCCTGTTTACTCTCAAGAATTGCAAGGGATTGTTGATGAAGCTGTGAAGATTGCGACCAGCAAAGGACTGCCTGCAGAACGGCTATCAATTACCTTATTTGATGTCAGCAATTCCAAAAGCCACACCTTTGCCGGATATCAAAATCAAACTCTCCGATTTCCCGCTAGCGTTGCCAAGTTATTTTGGATGGCAGCGTTTTACTCAGCTATAGAAAAAGGCATCATTACGCAAAGAGAATCTGCCTTTAAAAACGACCTAGAACAAATGATTCGCGTCTCCAACAACGATGCTGCTAGCCGAATTTTAGACAAAATCACAGATACAAAATCCGGCGGCAGGCTCGCAGGAGAAGAGTTGCAAACCTGGCTAAAAAAGCGCACTCAAATTAACACATTTTTCCAGTCCGCCGGCTACAATGATCTTCGTATAAGCACCAAAAATTATCCCATATACTATTTAAGACAAGAAGGGCCAATCGGTCGCGACTTGCAATTGCGGGGCGATGCTTCTGTGCCGATTCGCAATCAAGTAACTACCGACCAAGCGGCAAGATTAATATATGAAATCTATACGAGGCAAGCCGTTTCCAGCGTCGCCAGTCGCAAAATGGCTTACTTGCTGACTAGAGACTTAGACCCCAAGGCATGGAAAAATGACCCTAGCAATTCGATAAAAGGATTTCTTGGCGAATCTTTACCAACTAATATTTATTTTGGTTCCAAAGTGGGCTATACCTCCAAATCCCGCAGCGAAGCAGCATTTGTCAGAACTTTAGACGATCGCGCGATTTATATCTTAGTTGTTTTCGCAGACGATCCGGCTTATGCCAAGGACGAAACAGCTTTTCCGGCCATTTCCCGATACGTTTTCGATCGGCTAAATGCTCGTGGCCCCACCACTTTGCAGTGATATCGAATAGGGCCGGTTGACTGTGGACTGTTGACTGTTGACTGTTAACTGTTGACTGTTAACTCGGGGTCAAAAAACTGAAGGATGGTTGATATCCAATCCGGTAGCATGGGAATTATTCATCTCTGTGTTCTCTTCCTCTGTTTTCTCGGCGTCAAGAGCTGTTTAATGACTCCAATGCAACCGGATTTGATATGAGTGTTGAATGTTGACTCGATTTTATAGCAACCGCCAACACAGTTAGGACGTTGTTAATGGCTGAAACGATTTATTTTATTCCTTCTTCCTTCTGCTTTCTTCCTTCTGCCTTCTGCCTTCTGCCTTCTGCCTTCTGCCTTCTGCTATACAATTCCGGGGCACTCAGAAGTGAGATTACGCACAAACAACGGTTTCTGCGAAAAATGGGCACTGACGACCAAAGAAACCAATTTCTTGACCACAAATCTAGGCTTTTAGGTAAAACCCGCAGCAAGAAACCCGGTTTGTTATATCCTAAGAGCAAGCCCTAATTAGGTTTCTAGTAACTTATATCTTGCACCCTTCTCAATTAGTCTTTTAGGAACAGGCTTTCCGGTCTGTTCCACAAGAAAATCTAGTCTTTGTGGAACGGGCCGGAGAGCCCGTTCCTGAGAATGGTGCAAGATGTGAGTAGTAAAGAAGTTTTTTGTCTCTCGTCTGGCAAGCGCTAACTCTAAACTATGAGTTAAAAAAATGAGTTCAACAATTGATTGACCGGACACAATTTAACTGGGGCGAAAGGATTCGAACCTCTGAATGGCTGGACCAAAACCAGCTGCCTTACCACTTGGCGACGCCCCAACGTCTCAACATTTAATATAGTAACACCCAGACACGGGAATCTGTCAAGCATTTTGACAAGAAAATTTTAAAAATGTTTTTGGAGCCCATCGCCCGCAGGTTTATTCTTTGATCGCAGGGGGGCGTGCTAGCGGGATTTCAATCCTGAAATCCGCTCCCTGTCCCGGTTCCGAGATACACTTCAAACTTCCTCCGTGTTTTTCCACCACTATCTGGTAGCTGATAGACAAGCCGAGCCCCGTACCCTTGCCTACAGGTTTAGTGGTAAAGAAAGGGTCAAACAAGTGGCATTTAGCTTTTTCGGGCAATCCGGGCCCGCTGTCTTGAATCCGAATCACCACAACTTGACCCCTCGACTTTCGTGACTCATCAGCCTCCGAGTCTGGGCCCACCACCGCCGTCGAGATTTTGATCGTCTTAGGTGGAGGCTGATTTTCCAAAGAGTCGATCGCATTGGCCAAAATATTCATAAATACTTGGTTGAGCTGTCCGGGGTAGCACTCTACCTTCGGCAAGTTGCCGTAGTCTTTAATTACCTCAATTCCCGGCACTAGCCCGTTTGACTTCAAGCGACTCTGCAAAATCAGCAGCGTGCTGTCAATCCCTTCGTGAATGTCCACCGGCTTCATCTCGGCTTCGTCGTGGCGCGCGAAGTTCCGCAGAGACAGGACAATTTGGCGGATGCGTTCAGTTCCCATCTCTATTGAAGACAGAATTTTCAGCAAATCCGGCACTATGAACTCAACATCGATTTCTTCGTTTTTGTCGAGTATTTCGGGGCAAGGCTCCGGGTAATGCTTTTGATACAAGTGCAACAAATCCAGCAGATTTTTCATGTACTGCTTGCAATAAGTCAAGTTGCCGTAAATAAAATTAACCGGATTGTTAATTTCGTGGGCGACGCCGGCGACCATTTGACCGAGAGAGGACATTTTTTCGTTTTGGATGAGCTGAGCTTCTTTCTGCTGCAACTGCTGCAAAGTTTCCGTCAGTTGGCGGGCTTGAGTCTGAGCGGCTAAGGCTGCCGCGCGGGTTTGGGCGTAAAGTTCGGCTTGGTCGATCGCGATCGCCAGTTGATCCACCACCGCTTGCAGCAATTCCACTTCGCTCGTCGCCCAGGAACGGTGGCTGCTGTAATGGTTGCAAACTACAGCACCCATTTGACCGGAGCGAGTCTTGAGTGGCAGCAGCAGGTTAGAAACAATCCCGATACTGCTCAAAAAAGCTCGCGTGGGCGGTTCGATGCAGAGTGCTGTTGCAGCGTCGCCGATCCGAAGCGTTTGGCGGTGGCTAATTTTCTCGGCCAGCAGGGTTACTTGTTCGATCGGGTATTCTGTGAGCCGCTCTTTCAGTTCGGGATTTGCCGCCTCGTGGGTGATTGCAAAGCTGGGCTGCCCGTCTCGCGAGATGGAATACCACAAAAAGTAGCACTGGTCAACCTGCAACAAGCTGCGAATTTCGTTGACAGCCGTATCTAAAATTTTGTCGAGGTCGAGGGAATTCCGCATCTGGCTGGCGAGGCCGAAGATCAGGCCTTCCCGGCGGCTCAACAATTCTTCTCGGGCAGTGACGCGATCGATCGCCACAGCGATGGCGTTAGCCATGCAGCCCAGAACTTCTAGCGCTCCCTCGCTTGCCAAAGCGCTACTGCACAGAGCCATCACCCCCACCAACCGCTCTTCCACAATCAGCGGATAGGCAATGGTGCACAGAGACGGGTTCGACATTAGGCACACAGGAGCAGTTTGGAGTTTTCCCGCTTCTGTTCGCACCCAATCTTCTATTTCTTTTGCCCACTCTTGGCTGCTAAGTCCTGAATTGGCCTGCAATTCTAACCGCTCTGTCTGCAGGTTGAAAGTCCAGATGCTCACCCCTGTGGCGTCGAGGTACTCTACCATTGCCTCGGTGCAGCGGTTGAGGATGACCGATATTTTTCCGCCTTGTCCGAGGGCTGCACCGACTTTAGCTTGCAGGGTTCCCAAGCGAGCTCGCTCTTGTAGGGACGCTGCCGTTGGTTGGCGATCAGAGGTGTCGCGGGGGCCGGCAACGATTTCTCGGATTTGTTGGGTATCGTCCGCGCGCCCGATGCCCGCTGAAGCTTCCCACACATATTGAGATTTGCCTGTTTCTCCCAGCGTCGGGAGCTTTTTTGTGCCGTATATTGTCCTGCTACTCTGTGGCGTATGTACCGCACACAAGCTCGATCGGGTCGAGCCAGGAACTAACTCCGAGATTTGCGGGCTGTCCGAGGTGATATCTTCTACCTCTGGCAACTGTTTCTGGGCTTTGACTAATTGCCAGCGTAGCTCCACCAAACTCGCAACTTGCCGACTCAAAGCTTGCAGAGCTTCTATCGTTTCTTTTGTCAAGTCTCGCGGCACCGAGTCCATGACGGATAGCACTCCCAGCACCTGCCCATCTGAGCTAACAACTGGGATTCCGGCGTAAAATTTCACGAAGGGGTAGAAAACGATCAGCGGGTGTTCGCCAAATCTCACATCTGTGGAAGCGTCTCGAACAATGGCGGCAGGCTGTTCTTTAAAGGAATTTATAGGAAGTTCGATCGCAAATTCGGGAGCAACTGGCGGTTGTTGCAGGGAAATTACCCGGTCAAATTCCGAGTTTGAGTTTGAACTCTGGGCGAAATCTTCGGGAGTTGGCTCCAGGGCGCGAGCGCAAAAATTCAGGTAACGGTGGGCCAAAGTTCGATCGATACCTAACTGCGACTTCAACCAGTGGCGATTACCGTCAATCAAGCTCAAGAAAGCAATAGGAGTTCGGCCGATCAGAGCTGCCAAACCGACCAAATTGTCCAAGCAAGCCTCTGGATCAGAGCCAAGAAGCTGATACAAATCAATGTTATGGAGCTTGAACACTTTTTTACCAAGAGGCAAGGGTGCTTTCATCATGTGTAACTGCCCGTCTAGTTGCTGGCAACCGCCCTTCTCAATACTTTCGAGAAAAACAAGCTATGAATTGTGTGATGTGAGACTGTGGGCGCAAATTCGGCGCAGGCTGCTTGCGCCGAATTCAGACTAACCTCTTGACTGATCTGGAAACTTTTGGGTTATGGGAGTTAGAGCACCCCTGATCTAAGACTATATAAATTATACTTCCAGTTGACTATGCTTTTGAATACCTCCGGCTCTCTAAATCTAAGAGCCTCTGTTGGCAGGAAGCACCTTTGCAAAATATATGACGATTGCTTACCTAGAAATTTTTTATCAGTTTAATTGTATTTTAACAGACTTGCCTAATCGTGGGTAGCTGGCTTGCTGGTAGATTTAAATCAGGGGTTTGTGCCACAATACCAGTGTCCTTTACCGAGCTGTGCCTTAGCCGGGAATTCAACTACAGTTAGGAGATGAATTACAAAAGATTGGTAAAATGTTAAAATTTGTAACAAGACTTGTTCAAACTCGACCTTTTAGGGTTTCTGGGCTGGAATGCACATTTTGCAACTGTTGTAATTGCCGATCGACCACTCTGCCAATCCCTTTTTTCGAGTTTGACGTAAAAAAACAGGGGTAAAGTTTCAACTAACGCTCCAACGGGGTTGACAATTGCGTAGAGGCAACTCTCAAAAAATAACTGCAGGAAGTATGTTTTGTATTTTCAAGAACTATAAATAAACAGGGAGAAGAATATGTCTGCAAGTAGCAGTCAAGTACCAACTATTTTGGCAGTTGATGATAGCGTCGTGATGCAAGGACTTGTTAAACAGGCCTTAAGCAAAGAGTTTCGAGTTCTCGTAACCGACAATGCAGTGGATGCTTTGTCAACGATTTATCACGAGCAAATTTCGGTTTTGTTGCTCGATGTTTCGATGCCTGGTATTGACGGATTGGAACTCTGCCGCACGGTGCGGAGCTTGCCTCAGTTTCAGAATTTGCCGATCGTAATGCTGACAGCGCGAGATGGAGCCTTTGATAAGGTACAGGGGCGTTTGGCGGGAGCAACAGAGTATTTAACTAAGCCTTTTGATGCTGATAAGTTACGCGAGGTAATTGGTAAGTTTATCAAAATCAAATAATCGGACTTAGAAAAAAAATCAGTTTTGAGTAATTAATGAAGTAATTTGAGTAATTAATGAACTAAAAAGTTGGGCTCGCGCTCTCTGAGCCTCGACTTCTTTAACAAGTCGGGGGGCGGGGTATTCTGCACTATTTGCGAGGTAAGTCCTAAATTTTTAATTTAGCCAAGAGTAGGGGAGCGATCGCACTGACAGGTAGAACATATTGGGCGGCACCCAGGGCGATCGCCTCCTTGGGCATTCCGAAGACAATGCAGCTAGCTTCGTCTTGGGCGATTGTCAACCCCCCTTGTCTGGCGATAGCCAACATTCCGTCAGCACCATCTCTACCCATTCCTGTCAGCAAAACCCCCGCTGCTGCCCGACTATAAAAATTAGCTACCGACTTAAAAGTCACCGTTACAGAAGGGCAGTGGCCCGCAGAATGAGCCGATTCTGAATAAACAAATCGCCCTTGAGAGTCCAATTCTAAATGACGTTTTTCGGGCGGGAAATAAACAGTCCCTGCTTGTGGCAATTCCCCAAAAGAAGCTATCTTAACAGGCAGTTTCGATTCATTACCCAGCCAATCAACTAATCCTTGCAAAAAACCTTCACTGATGTGCTGGACACAAATTATAGGCACTGGAAAACTAGCCGGAAGTTTAGAAATAATCGTGTACAGTGCTTGCGGCCCCCCTGTTGAAGCCCCTATAGCCAATACTTTAATAGTTGAAGATTTAACATTTTCGTTGGAGAACTTGTAATTAGCAACTGGTGCTTGGTTAATTTTTACAACTTGATTATTATATTCTGTTGGCATCTTTTTTTGATGCCGTGTAAATACTTTAACTCCTGAGAGGATTTTAACTTTAGCTATTAATTGATTGGCGAGGCGAGCGTAATCAGATACCAACCCGCCAATCGGTTTCGGAAAAACATCCAATGCACCAGCCTTTAACAGTTGAAATACATTCTGAGTATCATTCGCTTGCACTGAAGCACTAATTACTAAAATTGGTAGCGGATATTTCTTCATTACTTCTTCCGTAAATTCTAACCCGTTCATTGGTACCATGTTCAAATCCGTACAGATTACTTGGGGCTGAAGTTTGGGGATTAATTCTAGTCCTTCTAATCCGTTGCAAGCGGTTCCTACAACTTGGATGTCTGGCGAGGACTCAAAAATTCGTTTGAGGACGAGCGTAACTACTGGAGAATCTTCAACTAACAATAGTTTAATGGGCGATAACATCAGTTTGCTGGGAAATGGGGAATGGGGAACGGGAAATGATAAATTCGGCATCCATGCACGGGAAATTTTTCACTAGACACAGGGCATTGGGCCTTGCTAATTGGTAGTAAATAACAAATAGCTAATAACTAATGACTAATGACTAATGACTAATGACTAATGACTAATGACTAAACTAACCTTTTTAGTGTCTCTACCAACACATCTTGATTGAAAGTACCTTTAGGAATATAAGCATTTGCCCCCGCATCAGCACCTCTTTTTTTATCTTCATCGGATGCCAAAGATGTCACTAAAATTATCGGCAACTCACTGTATTCTTTTTGCGCCCGAATCTTAATAGTCAGGGCCAAACCGTCTAAATTGGGCATTTGTATGTCAGAAATCACAGCATCAAAATCGCGAGTTTTCAATTTATGGAAAGCATCCAACCCGTCTACTGCAGTCACAACTTCGTAACCCGCACCTTCCAGGATGCGTTTTTCTTGAGTGCGCGTGGCGATCGAGTCTTCTGCTAATAGTATAACTTGTTTTCTGCTGGCCGTCTCAAGTTGGGATCGCGCACTCCCAACCCCACGAGACGAAACTTGCTGGCGTACAGATTTTATCAAATCGTGGGGATTGAGTACCATACAAACTTCCCCAGTAGCGAGAATTGTGGCACCCGAAACATTTCGCACCCGTTTCAGCAATTGACTTTGAGGTTTCATCACCACATCCTGTTCGTCAATCAAAGCATCTACAAATAATCCCAATCTTTCCTCCCCTACTTTCAAAACAATACAAGGCCTTTTTGAAGTAGAATTTAGGAAGTGTTTTTGATTTCTTATCAGAATATCGCTCCCGGTTTCCTGTCTAAAATACCTATTTTTTTGCCAGCCTTGTCTATTGTTTAATTCTAGTAAATCTGTCAGATGAGCAACTGACAGAGGCTGACCCTTTGAAAGTATAGTTTCCTTGCCTTCTATAGCAAATATCTCAGACTGAGACACCTGTTGTGCCGTGTCTACAAACTCGACTGGCAGAGCATAAGGAATGTCTTCAACTACGACAATTAATACATTTGCTGTAGCTAAAGACGTGCTGATTTGCAGCCTCAAAGTGCATCCTTTTCCCGGCAAAGACTCTACTTGAATACTACCTTTTAGGGCTTCAACATTAGTGCGAACTACATCTAAACCCACCCCGCGACCCGATACTTCGGTAACAAATTTTTTGGTCGAAAAACCCGGAGTGAAGATTAAAGATTGTACTTGAGTTTCGGTCATTTCTGCCAGTTGTTCAAGCGTACAAATATTACGTTTGACAGCAGTTTGTTTAATGCTATCTAGATTTAGGCCCCGGCCATCATCAGCAACTTCAATAATAATATTGCTAGCAATATTATAGCCTTTAATTCGGAGAGTAGCCACGGGAGGTTTACCTAGTTTTTTCCGCTCCTCAACAGTTTCAATACCGTGGTCGATCGCATTTCTAATCATGTGCATTAAAGGGTCTTTCATTTCCTCTAAAATGCGTTTATCTGCTGTAGTTTCGCCTCCTTCAATCACTAATGCAACTTCTTTACCTTCCCGTTTCGCTAAGTCTCGAACAGTTCGAGGAAATAAATTAAAAATAGTAGACAAAGGCAGCAGTCTCAGAGTGCGAATTCCTGATTCTAATGCCTCAGCGATTAATTCGAGTCTGGCAGTATCTTCATAAACTCGATTTCTCAAGCGGTTGACTAAAGTTCCGAGACGTTCTAAACGTTCTTCTGTACGTTGATAGTAATCCTGCAATTGGCTAAATTTACCGTTGGCTTTAATACCGTTTTCATCTATTTGCATCCGATCGAGAGTCAAGCTCGTTACAAAATATTCTCGGCTCCACTCTTCCCACAAAGTTGTAATTTGTTCGAGCTCGGCAACTCGGTGTCCTAGCCGAGTTTTTGTGACAGTAAGTTCCCCTGCTTGAGTCATTAAATCGTCTAAATTTTGAGTAGCAACACGAATGGTCTCAATGCGATAAGATGAGGTTGATGATGCAGTAACTGCCGACTGCGACGCCGACGCAGGGGCGGGTTCAGAAGGTGCAGGCAAGTTTTGAGCTTGCAGTGGAAATTCTGGCTGGGATTGTAGGGGTAAAAAAGAGGAATTCTTCTCTAAGTTAACGACTTCTGAATTTTCAACTTTGGTTTCTAGTTCTGGGGTAGGAGGCTCAGTAAATTGCGGTTCTACCAACTGTTGTTCTGGTACTGGTGAAGATGATGGCTCTACTATTGAGGCGGCCGCCTGTGGCTGTAACTGACTAGAAGCACCCATCATGCTAGCGAGGATATAAAATGTATTAATGCCGGAATCTTGGCCGGTAACGGCTTCGTTAACGAGTTGGCGGATGGCGTCTAAACCTTGCGAAAGCCGATCGCTAATATCTGAATTTAGTGGAGTTTCTCCCCGCTTGACACCTCCCAAAATATGCTCCATTTGATGAGCTAAAGATGCTACATTTTTTACTCCCAGCATCCCAGCATCACCTTTAAGAGAATGGGTTTCCCGCAACAATTGTTCTAACTTAGCTAAGTCGTCTGGATGTTGTTCTAAGTACAGCAATCCGTCATCTAGTTTCTGTAAGTGTTCTTGACTAGCGACTTTAAATACATCTCGAAGTTCTTGATCTTCAATCATCATATATGTTTTTGAGTAATAGGTAATTGAGCATGGCTCATGGGCAATTGGTAATGATAATTATGTGGAATACTCAGTCGATTGCTAATGACTAATGACTAATGACTAATGACTAATGACTAATGACTAATGACTAATGACTAATGACTAATGACTAATGA
>NZ_JAUBTV010000039.1:0-49737 GCF_036705145.1 Microcoleus sp. B5-D4
AAATAACTTACAATTTTAATTGTTATTGTGGGATGGGCGTCCCGCCCGTCTTTTTTGGACGGGCGGGACGCCCATCCCACTTTCAAGAGTGGAAGTTATTTAATTCTCATTCCTATGGTTCTCTAACCGGAAATCCTATTATCCACGGCCTTAATTCACAGGCTTAGTGGAATTCACGCAAAATTTTTCATCTACAATTGCAGAATTGATACTGACAGCGTGCATGGATGATGACGGAATTATCAGGTCTTGCGGAACTACCACGGTCTTTTTACAAACAAGCTCGCTACTGCCTACAGAGGCAAAGTTCCAAGCATAAAATTCGGGAGTGCTGACTGTCGCATTGGCCGGATGTAAACCTAGTGCAGTCACCAATACTAATCCTAAAGTTACTAAAGCTACGATCGCGAATCTCAGCATATTCTTTGTTTGAACAGGAAAACTTACCTGATCGGTATTACCTTATTATTGCCTGGGTGGATAGAGAGCGTCAATCGATTTTAGATTTTAGATTTTAGATTTTAGATTTTAGAGGCGACCCCACGGATAAATTCGGGGGTTCCTTTATCGGATACAGGTGTTTTATTTCTGGACGGATGAATCCGGGAGCTTGTATCCTGGATGCTTGATTGTCAATAGCAGTTATTCCGCCGTCAGGTTCAACTCGTAAGCGATCGGCTCAGATGCTTGAGAAACTACCACAAATTCATAAAAACCAGTATCATCCAGCAATCCTGACCAACTCAGCCCTTCTGCATCTTCCAGCAAAGCTCGCGCGCCCTTTGTCCGCCCTGGAGTATAAATTGACAGTAGAGTAGATTTGCGCGGTGCTTGCAAATTCACGCGCAAAGTTTGATTTTGAGCGAACCTGGCAATGTAAGCTTTCCCTTCTCCGGGTTTGAGATTCCCTGTGAGGCTTTTGCTCTTCGATAGGCGGTCAAATTCAACGCTTTCAACAGTTGCTCCAGCTTGTAAGGCTTCGAGTTCGTCGGCGGTAATTGCTTGCCAAATTTGTCCGATCGGCAAACCAATGATATTGCGATCGCGCGGCTGTTGTGGAAACCAATAAAAGAACCTAGCATCAGCCAAATCGTAGAGAGCCCGACTGCTCAAATTCAGCTTGTTAACCTCAGTTTTCCAGCGATCGATATCAGTGGTGTCGTAAGTGCCCAACCGCGCTCTAGCGTCGCTGCTGAGGTTTTCCAGCTTGTCGAGCAACTCGTCGCCGATTTTCTGCCACCTTTCGCGCCACTGGCGATCTTCATCGCCTTCTTTTAACAATCGTCCGCCCAATTCCGGGTATTTGGCATAGAAAGTCTCGTCCACAAGGTTGACGTAACCGCTATAGAATCGATCGTCAATTTTGAGCTTTACAAAGCGATCTTGCAAAGCATCTTCTTGCTCCCGCTTCGGGCTTGAAGGCTGGGGAACTTTCTGCACTTTTGATTGCAGATTTAACAAAGAATTGCCCGCAAACCAGCCAACTCCCCCCATACTTGAGAGCACCGCCACCACGAACAAAACCATTTTCCAAGCAGGCATCTTTTGCTGATTGCCAATAGCAGCAACTCGCACCGGAGTTCCCGGCAGTTTTGGCGTGGGGGCGGGCACGGGTATAGGCGAGAGATCCGGCGGCTGCGTGGGCGCAAAATACCCTGGCTGCGGGGCTGGTGGCAAAGGCTGTAAAGGCGGATTGCCGGAGAGAGCGAGCATTACCTCGCGAGCCGAGGAGTAACGCTGGCTCGGCTGTTGAGCAAGCATTTTATCCAGCACTAGGGACAAATTCGGAGACAGAGAACATTCCGCCCGCCAATTCCAATTCAGCGTCTGGCTGTCGAGCAACTGATGGGGTTCCTTCCCCGTCAGCAACACTAAAACCGTGGCCGCCAGAGCGTACAAATCGCTGTGGGGAGAGACGATGCCCATCTGCATCTGTTCGACGGGAGCATAGCCGAGCTTGCCGATGCGAGTCGCGGGGGCGAGAGTGCCGTTAGCCTCAGCGAAAAGAGATTCTACGGTGGCGGCGACTTGTTTTACTCCGCCGAAGTCGATGAGCACTGGCATCCCGTCAGAACTCCGCAGAATCAGGTTGTCCGGGGAGATGTCGCGGTGAATCACTCCCAAAGAGTGAATGTATTCGAGTACGGGCAAAATCTGCAGCAGCAATTGATTGATTTCTGCTTCTATAAACCGCAAACCTTGACGCTTGCGGGCGTCGAGCAGAAAGCGGTAACTTTGGCCCGGCACGTAGTCTTGGACGAGAAATAGGTAGCCTCGATCGCTGATACTGACGCGGAAGAGTTCGCGAAAGCGGGGGATTTGATTGTGTTGCAGCTTGTAGAGCACTCCCGCTTCCCGCTCGAACAGTTCCTCGGATTTTTGTAAAGCGTAACTTCCGTGTACTTGGGGCGCAAATTCTTTTAAAACGCAGGGTTCGTTAAATCGGTGGGCATCTTCAGCGAGGTAGGTGCGCCCGAAGCCTCCGTGTCCCAATTCGCGGACGATGCGGTAGTGATTGTTGAGAGTTATGCCGGGGTAGATGGGATTGTTCATGGGAACTTGCTGCGTCGGATTTTCACGCTTGACTGAGACTGGGAGTTTTGGGCGATCGCTGATTTAATCTTGCCATAGTGTGTCAGTGTTTATTAGTCGATCGCCCGCTTGGCTATCCCCTGTGGCTATTGTTAAAAAAGCAGTTTCGTGCTATAGAAGTTTATCGACTGCGCCATATTTTCGATTCGATCGACCTCAAAGTGTGTTCAAATTTTTAGTGTCCAGCCCAATGTGCGATCGGGTCGCGCCGCGCTACTAATTGAATCTTGAGCGATCTCGGTGCAAAATACGCATTTTAAGGAGCAAATAATGCAGCCAGAACAGCGTCAGCGAGCAATTGGGGCGTTTGAAGAGTTTTTGAGAGCGCCCCTTGAGGAACGATTGCAACACCAGCAGAGTCGAGGTGCCGAATCCGGGGCGATTCCCTACGGGATAGCTGCGCTTCATGCGCTTTTTCAAAAAGTCGCGACCACAGTACCAGCTTACCAGAATTTCCTAGCTGAACATAACATCAATCCCGCCTCAATTCAAACCTTTGAAGACTTCCAAAAATTGCCGCTAATTACCAAAGAGAATTATTTACGCTGTCACCCGCTACCTCAGTTGTGCTACCACGGCAAATTAGAAACTTGCGATTTCATTGCTGTTTCATCTGGTTCGACAGGAAAACCGACATTTTGGCCGCGTTTTATCAGCGACGAGTTGCAAATTGCCGCTCGTTTTGAACAAATATTTCACGACAGTTTTTACGCCGACAAGCGCTCAACTTTAGCTGTCATTTGCTTTGCGTTGGGGACTTGGGTAGGTGGAATGTATACGGCAAATTGCTGCCGCTATCTAGCGAGTAAGGGCTATCCAGTTACAGTTGTGACACCGGGGAATAATAAGACTGAAATATTGCGAGTTGTGCAGGAACTTGGGGAGCATTTTGAGCAAGTAGTTTTGTTGGGATATCCGCCATTTATCAAGGATGTGATTGATAGCGGAATTGCTGGGGGTGTGGAGTTGCAAAAATATCGAATTAAGATGGTGTTTGCGGGGGAAGTGTTTAGCGAAGAATGGCGGAGTTTGGTGAGCGATCGCACTAATTCTGACAATCTCTATTACAACTCTGCGAGCCTTTACGGTACTGCCGATGCGGGGGTTTTGGGCAACGAGACACCGCTGAGCATTTGCATCCGTCGCTTTTTAGCAAACAATCCCGAAGCAGCACGCAATTTATTCGGGGAATCGCGGTTGCCAACACTGGTGCAGTACGATCCGAAAAGCCGCTTTTTTGAAGTGAATAATGACGGCACGCTGTTATTTTCTGGCGACAACGGCATCCCGCTAATACGCTATCACATCTCGGATAATGGCGGTTTAATTTCTTACGAAGCAATGCTCAATTTTTTGGCTGAATGGGGATTTAACCCTGTGGCACGTTTGCAGCAAGCAGCAGGTATGAAAGTTTCTGATTTCCCCAGAGGAATTCGCTGCTTGCCCTTTGTCTATGTATTCGGGCGATCGCACTTTACCGTTTCCTACTTCGGTGCTAACATTTACCCGGAAAATGTCACCGTAGGTTTAGAAGTTCCCACCATTCGGGAATGGGTGACGGGAAAATTTGTGCTGCAAGTCAAGGAAAATGCTGATCAAAATCGATTTTTATCGGTGGTTGTGGAATTAGCAGCGGGGGTGGAGGGCGATGAGGAGATGCAGCAGGCGATCGCATCTTCAATTCTCGCGCAATTGCGGCGGCTAAACAGCGAATTTGCTAATTATGTGCCGCCGGAATATCAGTTACCTGTGGTGACATTAACGGAGACGGGTGATGCGGAGTATTTTCCGATTGGGGTGAAGCACCGATACACGCGACAGTAAGTAGTTTGAATTGATGAGCTATCACTTTTCAAAAGTCTTGTTTTATTCTATAATTAGGGTGACATTTGATGGTTCAGCTTAGAATATGCCAGCCCAAGACATCTACCACAATAATGTCAGAACAGCCCTAGAAAAAGATGGGTGGACGATAACCAAAGATCCCCTACCCTTAAAAATTGGCAAACGTACTCTCAGCGTCGATTTGGGTGCAGAAAAACTATTTGCTGCCGAAAAGCAAGGTCGCAAAATTGCTGTAAAATTAAAAAGTTTCGTGAGTGTTTCACCCGTTCATGACTTAGAAGAAGCTGTTGGACAGTATATTGTCTACGAAGATATCCTAGAGCTTTCGGAACCTGAACGGATAATATATCTGGCAATTCGTGCAGAAGTTTATGCAGAAATCTTTTCTGAACCTATCGGGCAGATTTTGTTAGAGAACAAGAGATTTAAACTAATAGTTTTTGATTCATTAAAGGAGACAATTGTCAGATGGATACACTAGATGAATATCGCCAAATTGTTCGCAATGTTTTAGATAGTTATGCCCAGATTTCTTACGGACACGGAGAAATTAAAAGCAGCGTTATTGTTGACAGCGAACAAAACAATTTTTTACTAATGCACGATGGCTGGCAAGGGCCTAAAAGAATTCACGATTGTATCGTTCATGTGGAAATTATTGACGGCAAAATCTGGATTCAACAAGATGGTATAGAAACGGGAATTACCGCAGAACTTGTAGAATTAGGAGTGCCTAAAGACAAGATAGTTTTAGGGTTTCATCCGTATCATGTTCGGCAACATACGGGATATGCGATCGCCTAAACCAGCTTACAATACAGGAAACAGGTTTTCATATCTCTGCCGACTATTCTGAAAGCCCGATCGCACTTTTTGCCCAAAAATGCGATCGAACACCGAATAATTAGTCTTTAACTATTAGCAATTATCGTTTTATTGACCGTCAGTTTGTCTGAGAGCCGCCAGAATTTCCGGTCGTTTCATGCGCGCGTAGCCCCGCACTTTCTTGTCTTTGCCGATCGCCTTCAACCGTCTCAGCGAAAGACTTTCGTAGTCTTCCTCTGGGGACGGGGACGGAAACGGCAACTCTAACTGCAACTGCGGTAGCTGAGGTTTCTGCTGAGCTTTCGACTGCTTCTTAGGCTGCGTTTTTGACTGCGTTTTCGGTTGTGCCTCGGGCTGTATTTCTGAGTGCGTCGCTGCGGCTCCCAGTTGGCGGCGGAGCGTTTCAATTTGATTTTTCAGGTCTTTCTCTACGTTTTCAATAGCCTCGGAAACAAACTGATTAATTGTTTGAACTGTGCGTTCTAATTTTATTGACAGCAGTTTTTCCAGTTCATCCAACTGTCTCAAAGCACCTTCAAGATTTACCTCAGAAATAACAGCCGATGTTGGCGGACGGTTGCTGCTCGATTGTTCAATTTTTTTAGCCATTTTATCTACCTTTTCATGAAATGCTTTTTCCACTTGTTCGAGCAAATGCTTAATCTGTTCTATTTGGTTACGCTCAAAGTTTTGCTCAGTTAGAGCTTTTACTTGCTTTTTTAGTATGTCTTCATTTTTTTTAACAGATTGTTCTATTTGTTTTGTTAGACTATCTACCTTTTTTTGAAATGATAGCTCAAATTGTTGCAGTAGAGTCTCAATTTGTGCAGTTTTATGAGTCGGCTGCGGAGCTAAATGTTCCATTTCTGCTTGAGCAACAGCTACCTCCTCGTCGGTCATTTCAAATACCCACGCCCACATTTGCTCGATGCCAAGTTCTTTAGCAACAATACACCAATCTGAGCCGCAGACAACTTCATATTCTTCTTCGTTGCTGTAAGCTTCTGTAGGGCGTACAATTAAAGGAATTAAGTTGCTGCCTTGCTCGATCAGACTTCTTCTGAGAGCTTCGCGGCGTTCCCGATGAATTTCGCCCCGCTGAGGCTCTGGTACTGCAATTTGGGAAGTGTAAATCTGACTGTGACTAATGGGCTTAATCCGCAAATATTCAACTATTCGGTTTTGATCGGACGATCGATCCATCTTGTTACAAGTCCCCTTTTCTCATTAAAATCTGGTGTGTAGGTATTTATGTATATCTACGCGGCTTCCCGTGGGGTGACATCCCTGACGATGGCGTCGGGCCCTCGCCCGTGCTACGGCAAAAGTTACTGCAATTCCTAAAAAAAGCGACTGTGATGAGTTTAACTGGCTGTGGGACACCAATGATCCACTGCTTTACTCATCTTTACTTATTTTGGAGTAGAGACTCACTGAGTCAAAGTTGCGAGTAGCCGCAGGAGTTGCGAGTTATGAGTATTTTTGCCACTTGTCAATTATTTTAATCATTGTTTTGTCGGTTAACCCTTTAACACGTTCCACCACATTTGCAAATGAGACAAACGGCCGCACATCTCGCTCTTTGAGTATTATTTGGATTACTGGAAGCTTCAAGCCAGCATCTTTCAAATTAGCCGACAGTTGATTTTTCTCTAAAGTATTGAGTGCTTCCAACAGCGACATTGATTCGGAAGCTACGTTTTCAACTTCTGGTATCCTCTCTACCACCACTTGTTTTTCGGGTGGCGACTCTGATTTCAACTCATTAATTCTGTTTGCTAACCCAGCTTCAACTAACAGAGGTACTTGTTGTAAGATTCGGTTTTCAAGTTCTTGTATACTCTGCGCTAAAACTTGTTGTTCACGGGCGTACTCGGCTTTTAATTCATTGATTTGACTTGCAAACAGGGCTTCAATATTTGTTAGTCGCTGTTCTAAACTAGATGAATCTTCGGGAGTTTCATTTTCACCGAAATTAGGGACTTCTACCAAAGAAACCGCGTTAGTTATTGAATCTGCGGGCTGGGACGAAGTATTTTCGTGAAAAAACCCGGTTTCTTGGTTCTCAACTAAATTCTCAGTTTTGGCTGATTTCCTCAGCGCTTGAACTTGTTCCAAAAGCAATTCTTCATTTTCGGGTTCAAGAATAAATGCTCCGATTGTCTCGCCTTTTTGAGGGTGAATTTCCCTGGCTTTCGCAGCAGCGTAGTATTCAAAGTCTCCGTCTACTATCTCGTAGGCATCCATACCGTTGCGGCGGACAATTATGGGGTTGATCAATCCTCCTAATTCTAAAATCAGTTGCGCCAGTTTCTCCAAATCCGGATCTGCAAAATTGGAACGGGGCACTGCGGATGTAATTTTTTTAACTGCAACCAGTGACGGAGATAATTTTTTCATTAGTTTTTACCTATTTTTTCTAAAACTTCGATTGCTAGCATTTCAAATTCTTGAGATGCGATGCAATCCGGCTTAAAGTCCAGCACTGAAATCGGATCTGCGATTTCCATATTTCCCACGATTTGAAATTGTTCTGCACACTTTGCTAAATCGTCTCTCTCGTAAATTACGCTGTCCATGATTTCAAAGCCGTAGCGTTTGGGAATTGCCTCCCTCCGCTTGGGCAAACTGTACTGTACAAATTTAGCATTAGTTGAGATTTTGCAAGCAAGTACGCCTAAAACTTCTAGAGGTTTCTTGCCAATTTGTTTTTTGAATCCGTTGACTTTTTTAATAAAATCCTTGACATTAATCAGTCCTTGATTGGCAAAAGGTTTTAAGTCAGAAGGAATAATTAAATAATCCGCCGCAATTAGGGCCACTCTAGCATAAAAATTCAAAGATGGCGGCGTATCAATCAGTACAATATCATATTTTTCCTGTACTTCTGCTAGTTTCTGAATTAAAATCATTCGGCTGTAATCTAGTTGATTGAGTTCCGTTTCATATTGCATTAAATCAATGTGGGAAGGAATCACATCAATTTCGGGATGGCAAAAATTAGACTTGCGAGCTACTTGTGCAATCGAGAAAAAGTCTTCTGATTGCAAAACTTGAAGAATATTACTATCTTTCAAATCGTCTTGTTCTTCATCTTCAAATTTTACTAAACCTGTCGCAAAGGTTGTATTAGCCTGACTGTCTAAGTCAATCACCAAGACTCTCTTACCTTTCTTGCTCAGCGCTGCGGCTAAATTGACTACTGTTGTAGTTTTGCCAACGCCGCCTTTATTGTGGTAAACTGCAATGATTTTCATCGTATTTTGGCTTTTTTGGGGAACGGTTACATCTGATTTAACTTGAGGCTTAACTGGATAATTTTCAGGTATTTGTTCCGGTTCAGAGATTTGACTTGGCTCAGGTTCTGCGGTGGCGGGATTGTTGGGCTGTACTGGGACTTCGCTAATTAACTCAGGAGTAACCAAATTAATTTTACTATCTTCCAGTTCTAGATTATCAGGAGTTTTTATAGGTTTTAAAGTATTTCTGCCAATTAAAGCGATAATTTCATCAATTCTATTTTCAACGTCTTGTCCAGCACACTTAAAGACTAGCTGAATATCATCGGCGACTCTTTCGTAAATTCTAATTTCTTTACCGTTAGTTATGAGTCCGTAGCGGATGCTCAAACTTGTTAAATAGCGATTGAGTTTTCGCCGGTGGCGGTCTAAATTTTCCTTCGGATGTTTAGCCTCCATGACTACACTCATCGGTGAGTCTGTCTCGACAACTATGGGTATAACTTGGGTGGCAAATGAGAGGAAGTCTAGACGAATATTCCCAAATGCGATTTCTTGGTGCCAAGTGTCGGGCGTATAGCCTAACTTTGGTAGCAGATAGCTGACAATGAGTTTGCTTTCTACTTCGCTTTCGTTGCGACAGTTATTGGGATTGAAAGTCATTCGATTTTAGATTTTAGATTTTAGATTTTAGATTGGGAATGACTGATTTAATAATGGTACAGATTGTGATACTGACAGTAGGGTACGCATTCCTCACCTTACAAAGGCTACGGATTGTAATATCGAAAAACCCGGTTGTGTTTGACAAACCGGGTTTTTCTGGGATTTATCGCGTTGAAAGTTTACTTTGTTTTAGCGTTAAATTCCTGCAATGTTTGATAGCCGCCAGCGGGATTGTACAAGTGACAGTTATCGGCAATCCGCTTCATTAAAGACCAAGAAAATTCTGTTTCGTAGAGATGATCTTGCCAATTTTCCTTTAAGCTGCTGTGGGCGAGGCGCAAATTGTACCAGGGAATAGCAGTTGAAAGGTGGTGGGGAACGTGTACGTTAATGTCGTGGCACAGAAACTCTACCCAACGGGGATAATCGCAGTGAACTGTTCCCGATAGTTGCGCTTGGGCTTCGTTCCATTCTTCGGGTTCTTTAAAGGAAATATCTGGTGCTGTGTGGTGGACGATCGTAAAAGTGCTCATCCAGAAATGGTAAACCAGCCAGGGCATCAACCAAAATTTGACAAATCCCCAAATGCCTGTGGTTGCAATTAAAATCGGGAATCCGATCGCAGCACCGATTAAAACGACAAAAACTGAAAACCGCACTTGTTCTTGTTGCTGTTTACCTTTGAAGCGCCACCACTTAAAGTGTACTTTTGCCCAGTGGGCGATCGAGCCGATCCACCACATCCGACCGAATATTAAACTATAAGCTATTTGTAAAGGCTTGGACGCGCCAGTGTAGTCTGCTGCTGTCATCGGGTGCCAAGCATTATCCTCACCAAGTTTATTGGTGTGCTTGTGGTGATAATTGTGGCCGTGCCGCCATGCGTGAAACGGAAAAATTAACGGCAGAAATGCGAGATGTCCGACTAAATCGTTAACCCAGCGGCGGTTAGCAAATGACCGGTGCCCGCAGTCGTGGCCGATCACAAAAAAACCGGTTAATCCGGTGCCTGTGAAAATCCACATTAGGGGCAGTAGATACCAAGGCGATACTGCTAAGCCCCAGTAACCGACAGCAACTAGCAAAACGTTGACGATTACTTTTGTCCAAGCTTTGCGGGGGTTTTTGACGAATACTTCCCGCGGCAGGGTTTTGAGAATATCTTTGAGGCGCAGGTTGGAGGTGTCACTTGCGGATGTCAAATTTAGTGGTTTTTCGATCGATGCTGTCATAAACTGATTTCGATTCTCCGTATGCCATGAGCATGGCTTAACAAAATTAGCGCATAAAAAAGCGCAGTAAAAGGTCAGCTCGTTGCCAGCAAGCAGCAGACGAGTTGAGCTGTAGGCAAGCGCGTTTTAGCAAATGCTAGCGATCGCTATCCGCAGTTAGGAATTTCTAGCACTTTTGGCAAAAAACACTGCGGGTAGCAAAACATTCGTTTTTATAACACAGGGGCCGGACAATTAGCATTAGGCGCTATTGTCTGCTAATTGCTCTTGCTGCCAGAAATCGGGTCGAGAGCCCGCAAGCCAGCGATCGAGCGTTGCTGTTTGAGGCTTTGCACTTCCAGCAGCAAGGATTCGATTTCTGCTTGCAAGTGCAGGAACTTAACTTGCTGATCGGCTTGGTACGGGCACTTTACCAAATCTACTTTGCGGGCAAAACTGGTCGATAGGGTAGAAGAACTAGCCATTTCGGGGTTGCTCGCGGTGACTTGAGGCCGGGAAAGAGTGGATGAATTATTTGACATTAGTAATTGAGTAGACATATCTACACATTCACACCATTAAGTTACTTTAACCTGAACCGATCGTATTAAACATCAAATTAACCGATCGAGCTAAAATTAGTGTAAATTCCTTGGCCATTGCCTAAAACCATTGACATCGTGACCCTGATTCTACCTGCTACTGACTCTGCTGCTAACTCCGCTGCCCGCGCCGCCGAGCCGAAACGCTACGGCTGGCCCGGCTTGATCGAAGCTTATCGCCCCTACCTGCCGGTGACGGAAACCACGCCGGTAGTCACTCTCCAAGAGGGCAATACTCCCCTGATTCCAGCACCTGCGATCGCCTCTCTCATCGGTAGAGACGTGCGCGTCCTCGTGAAATACGACGGCCTCAACCCCACTGGTAGTTTCAAAGACCGGGGGATGACAATGGCGATTTCCAAAGCCAAGGAAGCTGGTGCCGAAGCTGTAATTTGCGCCAGTACCGGCAATACTTCGGCCTCGGCCGCCGCCTACGCCCGACGCGGGGGGATGCGAGCTTTCGTGTTGATTCCCGAAGGTTACGTGGCTTTGGGCAAGCTGGCGCAAGCTTTGCTTTACGGTGCGGAAGTCATTTCGATTGGGGGAAATTTCGATCGGGCTTTAGAAATTGTCCGCGAAATGGCTGTTAACTACCCCGTGACCTTGGTAAATTCGGTGAATCCTTACCGATTGGAAGGTCAGAAAACCGGAGCTTTTGAAGTCGTTGACGCCTTGGGCGACGCCCCCGACTGGCTGTGCATTCCCGTCGGAAATGCGGGAAATATCACAGCATACTGGATGGGCTTTTGTCAATACCACCAAGCCAAAAAATGTTCGCGCTTGCCGCAGATGATGGGATTTCAAGCAGCCGGGGCTGCACCGTTGGTAACGGGCTCACCGGTATCGCACCCAGAAACCCTGGCGACGGCGATTCGGATCGGCAACCCCGCTAGCTGGAAACAGGCGATCGCAGCTTCCGAAGCCAGCCGCGGCAGTTTTGCCGCAGTCACCGACGCCGAAATTCTCGACGCTTACCGTTTGTTAGCATCCCAGGAAGGGATTTTCTGCGAACCGGCGAGTGCAGCTTCTGTGGCCGGCTTGCTGAAGGTAAAAGACCAAGTTCCGACTGGGGCGACGGTGGTTTGCGTGTTGACTGGTAACGGTTTGAAAGACCCGGATACCGCAATTAATCACAGCAACAATCAATTTAAAAGTGGCATTGCTCCGACTTTGGATGCAGTAGCTGGGGCGATGGGATTTTAAGAAGTTAGTTGGCAGTTGTCAGTTGTCAGTTGTGTTCTTTGTGTCCTCTGTGGTTCATTTAAACTAAGATATTGCACCGGCGGTCAACAACCTGTAGGGGCGGGTTCACCAACAATATCTAACAACTACCAACAATCTGAATAAACCCGCCCCCACCCAACAGTAAATCGCAATCTACCTCTTTTAAGATACAAGAGGCTGCTTCCCCAATAGCTTTCAAGGATACCAAAAGACTAAAAAAACAGCCCCCACCCGCGCGAAAGTCCTCGATTGATATTGTTGTAAGATATCAGTTTAAATTCACATCTTGCACCAATATAAGAAACAGGCAAGATGCCTGTTCCACTCTTAGTTAAAATCTTTTGTGGGGAGTAGGGGTTGGGCCGAAGAGCCCGCCCGTAAGCCCATCGAAACAGGCTTTTCGGCCTGTTCCACAAAATATAAATTTTCTTGTGGAACAGGCCGGAAAGCCTGTTCATAAAAGGCTAATTGAGAATGGTGCAACATCTCAGTATCAATAAACTCCTGTGAACTCACTTTTTTCTCAATAAACTCAGCGAGACAATTTTGTCATTATATTATGACTAGCCCTACTGCAACCCTGTTAATTGCCTGTCCCGATCGCAAAGGACTCGTCGCCTTACTTGCCAATTTTATCGCGTCCCATAACGGCAATATAATCCACGCGGATCACCATACAGATTTTACCGCCGGATTATTTCTGAGCAGGCTAGAATGGCAATTAGATGATTTTGACTTAACCACCGAACAAATAACACCGGCTTTTAGTGAAATAGCCAAGGACTTACAAGCCAATTGGCAATTGCATTTCTCTCATAAAATTCGACGGATCGCAATCTGGGTAAGCCGTCAAGATCATTGTTTATTAGACTTGATTTGGCGACAGCGAGCGCAAGAAATCAGATGTGAAATTCCCCTGATTATCAGCAACCATGAAAATTTAAAGCCTCTTGCCGCACAATACGGTATCGACTTTGAGTATATTCCCATTACTAAAGACAATAAAGCTATTCAAGAAGCACAACAGTTAGAAATTCTTAAGAAATATAAGATTGATTTAGTAGTTTTGGCTAAATATATGCAAATTTTAAGTCAAGACTTTATCATAAAATTTCCCAATGTGATTAATATTCACCATTCATTTTTACCCGCGTTTGTGGGTGCAAATCCCTACGAAAGGGCTTATGAAAGAGGGGTAAAAATTATCGGTGCAACAGCCCACTATGTTACACCCGATTTAGATGCTGGCCCGATTATTGAACAAGATGTTGTGCGCGTCAGTCACCGCGATGAAGTCTCTGATTTGATTCGCAAAGGTAAAGATTTAGAAAGAGTTGTTTTAGCAAGGGCGGTGCGATATCATTTACAAAATCGTGTTTTAGTTTATGGCAATCGGACTGTGGTTTTTGCTTGAAAATTAAACCTCACCCCCATCCCCCAGATCCGCTGATTTAGGGGTATCGGATAATTTATAGCATGATTTTTTCTAATCGTTTGACTAATTGCTAAAAGGCGGTAAATCGAGTAACTGATTTTTAGAAGGTGGAAGTTGGGCGGGATTTTTGCCTGGGGCGGAAGTTTGACGTATTTCCAGAGCAGTTTCGCCAGGATTTGCAGTGCGAGTAGGTACTATCTCTAAAGAATATACTGTCTCGGTTTTTGCAGGGGCAGGATTTTGGGCTTTCGTGAGCAAGTCAACGGCATCTCCGAGGGCGCTAGTTAAATTTTTGCTAGTTTCGGCGTGACGGGCTTCTTCTTGTTTGAGGGCTTGAGTGAGTTGTTTAACTTGTTCGATCGCCCGATCGCGCTCTTCGAGAACTTCTGCTAACTTAGCTTTAAGTTCGCCTACTGTTTGCAGTTGTTCGACTTCCTGCTGGCGAGCAACTCCAGCATCGTCGCCTTCGGGCGCAATGGGGGAAAAATTTTGTAATTGCTGTATTTGTGCTTCCAGAGAAGCGATGCTTTGCTGAGTTAATTTAGCATCATTCCGCCGCTGCTCGGCTTCGGTATTGTACAGTTGGCGCCACTGAGCCGCACTTTCACCAGCCTCATCGCGATCGCGCGAAACTTCTGTTAACTGCTGTTGCAGCCGCTTGATTTCATCTAACCACTGTCTGACATCCTGAGCCATAATATTGATTTTAGATTTTAGATTTTAGATTTTAGATTGGGGAATTGGGAATTGGCAATTGAGAATTAGCAATTGCGAGTTGATAATGGCTTATATCGTTTCCGGTTGCATCGGAATGATTTAACCGCAGAGGGCGCAGAGAACGCAGAGGGAGAGAATACAGAGAGGAATAATTCCGATGCAACCGGATTTGATATTAATTAATTAACGACTTGTGTACCTCATCTTTCGCCCCATTGCCTGTGCGCTATGAACATTTTTTACTGGTTGCGCTACCTGATTTTAGCTTTGTTTAAGGCGCTTTTAAGGCTGCTGAGAGCTCTTAAACGGAAATTTGGGGGTTTTTGGCTGTTTTGTCGGTGTTTGACTTGGGGCACCCTCAAGGAAGTCGGCGCGAAGGCGGGAGAGCAGCGCTTGCCGGGGCTATCTGCAGAAATGGCCTACAATTCTATGCTGGCGCTATTTCCGGGGCTGTTGGCTATCTTATCTGCGATCGCTCTGTTTGAACCTTTGCAGTCAACACTTTATCAAATCGCCCGTCTTTTGGGCGAAGTTATACCCGATGACGTGCGGAAGTTGATTGGTGGCTTAATCAAAGAAATTCTGTTAACTCGCAGTAAAGGGCTGTTTTCGGTGAGCTTTCTTGGGGCGATTTGGGCATTTTCTGGAGTAATGAGCGCGGCGATGGCTGCACTCGATCGTATCCATGACATCCCCAGCGATCGAACTCGACCATTTTGGAAAGCAAAACTTATTTCTCTGGCGCTGAGTATCGGTACAATTGTGCTGTTAATTCTAGCATCGGGAGTAGTCTTTGTCAGCGACTTAATCGTACAAGCTATTGCCCGCCAGAGTTGCCTGCTGGAGTCCGTCGCCAATTGCCATTTAAAAGATGTTCAAAATTGCTTGCTCCTCGCCGGCAATTGCCCTTTGGAGTCGCAACTGTTAGGTGTTTGGCGGCTGTGGCGGTGGCCGATTTCTTTGGGAATTATATCACTAGCCTTTGCTTTTGTTTACCGCTACGGGCCTAGCCGCCGTCAACCAGATATTCCTATTTTTTCGGGAGCTGTTTTTGCTGCTATTTTGTGGGCGCTTTTTTCAGCTTTATTTCGGTTTTATGTTTTGCACTTGGGCAATTACACTTGGACTTACGGCACGATCGGAACTTTTATTGTGTTGCTGCTGTGGCTCGATCTTTCTTCTTTGGTGATGCTGATCGGCGCTCAGTTAAATGTAACAGTGGGAAAGGCTATCAAACAATCAAAATTAAAATAATTTGTTAACTTTTAATTGTTAATTCTTATTTGTTATTTGCCGGATGCTGGCTTACCGACGGAGTAAAGTGCTGAGGATACCCGCAACAAAAGACAACAAAATCAGTATCCAGATAACACCACCGGGAATGAATGTCAATATCCCAACACCTCTGAGAATCCAAACTAGGAGGGTGAGGCCCAGGATAGTCAAAAAGATACGGGTAGATAGTCGCATTTGAAATCTAGGAGAATTAGTCATGTTGAATCTTAAAGTTTTGTCTGGATCAATGATAGCTGTTTTATTGGCGATCGGCAGTTACCTCACCTTAATTTCCGAGCCCGGTTCCGCTGTTGCGCTTGGGGGTGCAAATAAGCTGGGGGAAACGGCAAAAACTGCTCAAAAAACACCTGCTGCAAGTTTAACAATTTCCGATCGCACAATTGGAGCGGCGAAGGTGGGGATGACTTTCGGACAATTGAAAAAGACTCTGGGTTCCACGGCGCAGTTTAAAGTAGAGTCTCCTTTTATGGTAGACTTTGATTCTGTAACAGTTAGTCGATCGGGAAAAGTGCAATATCGCATTATCTACGCTGCGGGTACAAAGCTAAAAGATACCGATGTCATTGAACTTTTGATGACTGACAATGCTAATTATAAAACAGTTCAGGGCGTCGGGCCGGGAATGACTCTGAAACAAGCTGAGGCAATTTACGGCAAGGCTACTTTATCTTATAACGTGGATAATGAAATGAGAGAAGGGGTTGTATTTGCCAAGCAACCCACTAGAAACATTATGTTTGTTCCCAAGGCTGAAGGCAAACAATTTGGGGGGGTTTACGGGGCTGGTAAAGGGGGATTTTATCAGACTAATAAGTATCACCCGAATGCTGTAATTAAGTCTGTGATGGTGCGGAAGTAGCCTTCGCATCATCCCCAGAAACCGGGTTTCTTCCGAGATATCTCGCCATCCAACCTAAATCATCCGAGAAACCCGGTTTCTTAGCCTAAAATTAAGGATTACCTGTAGTTACGTCCAAATACTCTTGATTGTCAAGATAATCTCTGATATTTTCCAGTATTTGCGTCAAATACTCTACGACTTCTTCCTTCATATCAAATCCGGTAGCATCGGAATTATTCCTCTCTGTATTCTCTCCCTCTGCGTTCTCTGCGCCCTCTGCGGTTAAATCATTCCGATACAACCGGAAACGATATCATTTCTAATAGTTGCTTAATTGTCTTATCTCGTCCAACTTCCTCAAAAGACTTAATCCCATGCGCCAAATCATTCCGGTTGCTTTTAACAACTACAAGATTTTGCCCGTTCTTTGTCTTAGTAAAGTCGGTTTGATATGAAAAACCATATTTTTCTGCTATTTCTTTAATCAACCTAGCATCCACATTTCCTGAAAACAGTTCCTCGCGCTCAAATGTAGCTGTGATGATATCTGTAGAGATTTGATTGATTGTTAAATGAATTTTCTGAGGAGAACGGTTTTTTAGATTTTGGAGGACAATCACTTTGATTTTGGGTTTTAGTCGGTCAAAGGAGATTCCTTTATTTTTGAACTCCTGGAATATGGCTTCAATCGCATTTCGCATAGTGGATTCAACTAAGTTATACAGTAACAAAAAAGCATTAGCTTTGAGAGTTTTTGCTAACTCTGGATCGAGGCTTTGAATTTGGTATTTGCCACGAGTATCGAATAAAGCTAACTTCGTTGTCTGTTTTTCCAAGCTTTCCAAAAAAATGAAGTAATCGTTCACCTCTTTGGCGCGTGTATTAAAGTCTAAAAATACAGTATTCATGAGTGTGACATGGCAGTTAATTGCGGAAATATTCAATACGCGCCACTACATTTATTAAACTGGTTGCCTCAGATTTTGTACAGTAGGTAAAATGAATTTACATTGCCCTTAAAAGGATTGTATCCGTTCAAATAAATCTCTTCGGACTTCCTCATTCGCAGCTTCAGTTAATTGGATAGTCCGAACTGTCTTTCGGTTGAAGTTCCTCTGGCGAGCCATGAGTAAATCACTAAACTTAAATCCATTTAAATGCTCTATTTTTTTGAGTCCAATTAAGGTTAATTCGTTGTTAACAAATCTAGTTAGGGTAAGAATGCGTTGTGCACCGTATACGATCTCTAAACGTGGTTCATCATTTTCATCATGGCCGATATCAACAACGAATATAGAAGGTATTGGCAGCCCCCAAATTACCGATTCGATAAACTTTGATTGCCTTGCTTCATCCCAAACAAGTTCGCGTTGGTAGTCGGGAATAAACAACTTATTAGTATCATCGTTAATTCCTTCCATATATTTTTGAACAAGTATTTCGAGGGGATAGTCTCTCGTATCGTAATTAATTTGCTTCTGCTTGTCGCGAATTTCCATTTCAGCAGCATTTCTGTCTTGAAGCGTAATTTGTTCTAGTTGCGATCGCATATTTTTAAGTAACGAGAAAGTGGTGTGGATACGATCATTTTACCACAGCCCAAGGTTGATAAAGTCCTGTTCGGAAAATTTTAGTCTTGAGGCCACCCCAGTATAAATTCTGATTTGGCTAAGATGGTACGGCCGATCGCACTTATCAAAAAAAGTGCGATCGCAAATGTTTAGTTAACTGAAACCGCCGCGAAAATTACCATTTATAACGCGCTGGTGACGGAATTGGAAGGGCGGCCCAAGGCCGATAAACGGTGACTGTCCCCACTGGAATCGAACACAACCTCGAACTTAACGTGGGGTATAGTTTGACGCAGAAACTGAAAATGCCCGTCTGCATCTGAACGACTGCGGAAGCGGGCAACAATTATCCATTGCTCAGAGGGTAACAAACGGGCGATCGCCCAACAACACAAGCGTTCTTTGTATGTCATCATAGAATTTGTCTCCATTGAATGTTGGAGCCAGAGCCAGCCCGGAACCTTGGACAGTAAGGGGCTGGCTTTTGACTGTTTACAGGTGGTATTATAACACACAATGACGTACAATAATTTAAAACAACTTAAAATGAAATATTTTTATCGGTCTTAACTCAAAACAGCGTAAGATGGACTGTATTGAGATTTTTTGTAGTGCAACGAATGGCTTCACGGGGAAGAGTTACCGCATACCTACCAGAGGAAATTCAAAAAGCTCTGGAAGAATGGGCAGAAGAAGAAAGCAGATCCGTTAGCAGTTTGACAACTTACCTGCTGACGAAATCTGTTAGAGAGCGCCAAGAGCAGAAAAAGGACCAATCCCGGAGCGATCGCCCGAGTTGAAGACGGCGCCATACTGAAAGGGTTTGCAGTGTAAAATTTAAGACAATTGAAGTAAAACCGTGCCCACCTATGCCTTCACGAATGCGAGTTACAGTTACACTGCCAGAAGACGTTCATCAAGCCTTGTCCGAATGGGCCGAAGAAGAAGATAGAACCCTCGCAAACCTTCTCTCCCATGTCGCAGCTAAAGCAGTCAGAGATCGCCAAGAGCTCAAAAAAGATAAATCAGAAAACGATCGCCCTTAAGAACGATCGCCCGCAATCCCATCCGCGTCCATCAGCAGTAAAAAAAAGAACCATCGCCTCAAAAAAATAAGGTGGGCCACAGCCCACCCTACTCCAATTATTTCGCAGTCACCAACTGTGCCGGCAGCCGCTTAAACGCCAACCTTTCATTCTCGATATCCACAAAAATGGTATCGCCGTCAGCAAAATCTCCCCGCAAAATACCCTTCGCCATTTGGGTTTCCAACTCGCGCTGAATTCCCCGCTTCAAAGGCCGCGCACCGTAAACCGGATCGTAACCAATTTCTGCTAAGAAGTCGATCGCAGATTCCGACAATTTCAGAGACATTTTGCGATCGGCTAACCGTTTTTCCAAGCGCTTAACTTGCAACAGCACAATCTGCCGCAGTTCCGTCTTACTCAAACCGTGGAAGATAATCATCTCATCAATCCGGTTCAAGAATTCCGGGCGGAAAGTTCCCCGCATCGCTTCCATCACCCGACTCCGCATTTGTTCGTTATCTCCCGCCACATCTAAGATGTATTGAGAGCCGACATTCGATGTCATAATAATCACAGAATTCTTAAAGTCTACTGTGTGACCTTGAGCATCGGTAACGCGGCCGTCATCCAGAATTTGCAGCATGATGTTGAATACATCCGGGTGCGCTTTCTCGATTTCATCGAATAGAATCACTGAGTAAGGACGGCGGCGCACAGCCTCAGTTAACTGTCCACCTTCATCGTAGCCCACGTATCCCGGAGGCGCACCAATTAACCGCGAAACCGCGTGTTTCTCCATGTATTCCGACATATCAATTCGCACGATCGCTTCTTCCGTGTCGAACAGATAAGACGCTAATGCTTTCGCCAACTCGGTTTTGCCAACACCCGTGGGGCCGAGGAAGATAAAACTCGCAACCGGACGATTGGGATCGGCTAAACCTGCGCGCGATCGCTGAATTGCATCTGCAACCGCAGTCACCGCTTCATCCTGTCCAATTACCCGCTTGTGCAGTTCATCTTCCAAGTGCAGAAGTTTCTGCATTTCCGATTCAACTAACTTGCTGATCGGAATTCCCGTCCACTTGGAAATAATCTCGGCAATGTCAGCTTCAGTGACTTCTTCCCGCAGCAAAGTTTTACCTGTGGTTTGAGTTGCGGACAGTTGAGCTTCTGCTTCTTGCAATTGTTTTTGCAATTCAGTTAACTTGCTATATTTCAACTCAGCAGCGCGGTTGAGGTCATATTTTAATTCAGCTTGCTGAATTTCAATATTCACCTTATCAATCTGTTCTTTAATCTTTTGAATGTTTCCGATGACACCTTTTTCCGATTGCCACTGGGCATTCAAAGCGCTTTGCTGTTCCTTGAGGTTTGCTAAGTCTTTTTCCAGTCTTTCCAAGCGCTCGATCGAAGCAGCGTTACTTTCTTTTTGCAGCGACAGTCTTTCCATTTCTAGCTGCAAAATCCTGCGATCGATTTCGTCTAGTTCTTCGGGCTTGGAGGTAATCTCCATTTTGAGTTTAGCGGCTGCTTCGTCAACTAAGTCAATGGCTTTGTCTGGAAGGAAGCGATCGCTAATATATCGAGTAGACAAAGTAGCCGCCGCCACTAGGGCGCTGTCAGAAATTTTCACGCCGTGGTGAACTTCGTAGCGTTCTTTCAAGCCCCGCAAAATCGAGACAGTATCTTCAACTGTTGGTTGGTCAACATAAACTTGTTGAAAACGGCGTTCTAGTGCCGCATCTTTTTCGAGGTACTTGCGGTATTCGTCGAGAGTTGTAGCACCGATACAGCGCAATTCTCCCCTCGCTAACATCGGTTTGAGTAAGTTACCGGCATCCATCGATCCTTGAGTCGCACCCGCACCGACAACGGTGTGAATTTCATCGATAAATAAGATGACTTTGCCGTTGCTGTCCATCACTTCTTTGAGCACCGCTTTCAAGCGTTCTTCAAATTCTCCCCGGAATTTTGCCCCGGCAATTAACGCGCCCATATCTAGGCTAATTAATTGTCTGTCTTTGAGAGATTGCGGCACATCTCCGGTGATAATTCGCTGGGCGAGTCCTTCGGCGATCGCAGTTTTGCCGACTCCCGGTTCCCCAATCAATACGGGATTATTTTTGGTGCGACGGCTCAAAATTTGAATCGTGCGGCGGATTTCGTCATCCCGTCCGATTACCGGATCGAGTTTGCCTTGACGCGCGGCTTCTGTCAAATCTCGGCCGTATTTTTCCAGCGCTTCGTATTTGCCTTCTGGATTTTGATCGGTCACTTTGTTCTTCCCCCGGACTTGGGTAATGATATCTTTGAGCTTGCCTTCATCTAGTTTAAATTCTTGTAGTAGATTTCTGCCGAAGCGATCGTCCTTAACGTAACCTAGTATCAAATGCTCGATCGAAATAAATTCATCGCCGTACTCTTTGCGATAAGTTTCGGCGCGATCGAGCAAAGTGTCGAGAGAACGACCTAGATAAACGTTGCCGCCGCTTCCAGTGATTTTGGGCTGGCGACTGATAAACTCATCAGTGCGATCGCGCAATTTTGCTACAGAAACTCCCGCTTTGTTAAACAAGCTGCTAGCGAGTCCCGATTCTTGTTCCAGCAAAGCTTTCATAAGATGTTCGCTTTCTAGCTGCTGCTGCTGACCTGCTTTGACGATTTCGGGGGTGCGGGCGAGGGCTTCCCAGGCTTTTTCTGTAAATTGGTTTGGATTATTTGGTTGCATAAATTTTAATTCCCTGCATTAAAAATGATGACTGCTGTAGAGGCAATTGCTTAATTCCCCGTACAATAGTCATTGTAGGCAGTTGCGGAGAGGGGGCGGATCGGTGTTCCCCTATCTTGAGATAGGTATTTCCGTCCTGTGTAGCAGTCCCTCGCAAGGAAAAGCAAACTTTCGCGCCTAAAAGTTGGACTCTTGGATAAGACTGAGATGTTGCACCATTGTCAATAAGCTTTTTATGAACAGGCTTTTCGGCCTGTTCCACAAGAATAAAATTCACTTTTTGTGGAACAGGCCGAAAAGCCTGTTCTTGAGAATAGTGCAAGATGTGAGATAAGGCCAAATATCACATTAAAAATGCTTTTTAGTGCCACTTGAAAAAACGGCACATTCTTAAACAGTCTCCTGCTGCGGAAAATGCAGAAACACTCATGTAAATAGGAGAGAGGACTTGAGAACCGTCACAGTCCTATAGCGAAACCCGAAGCGTTATTGTTTTACTCATCAATAACAGCCGCTATAACTCTCACACATGGAAAAGATAGCTATGAAAATTTTACCTTTAATTTCGTTAGGAATTATAGCAAGTGCCGCGATCGCACTAGCCCCTGAAGCTTTGGCAAGTACCTGGCGTGCCGCACACCGGATGTCTGGTTTTTCCGCCGACAGCAATTACTACTTGTACCTAGAAAGTTCCAGAGATACAGGAGCGGGAATTCCCAAAGCAGAATTGCAAATTGTCCAAGTTGCTGCAAATTCCTGCATCAGAAATGGGTGTATCGAAACTAAATATGGCGAACCAGACTCCAATAAAAGCACTAAAATGGCAGAAGATGACTTGCTTAAAAAAACTTGGAATAGCAGGCAAACTTTGAAGTTAACTCCTCCTCACGCTGGAACTAAACTCAACATTATTTCTCGTACTCCCGGAGCTAATGGAAGCGAGACAGTCGCCGTCAGAGTCAATACAGCAAAGCCTTTACAAATTCGCCTAGAACAGCGGCAAAAAAATGCTTCTGCTGGCAGAGAAAGCGCCGCCATGCGTCTTGTAATTAATCATAACGGTCGGCAGCGTGTCCTCGGATCGCTAAACAATTTTCAAGATTGGGTGTTCTCTTATTCAATCCGAGAAGTTCGTTTGTCTCCGAACCGGCGCAATGTCGTTGTGCTGGTGGACAAGACAGAACGCACTTTTGAAGGAGTCTTGAAAACTACTGTTGTACAAGGCTTTCTTCTTTAGGCTTGCTATATTCCCAGGTTTTGACCTGGGAATTATCAAAAATTACGCAGAACCCCTATCTGTAAGGTGCACAACGCGCACCTACAGATAGAGCCTGTGCGTAAGTCCGGGTTGTTAATTATTCTTTATTGTGATAATTGATATATCAATACATTTTAAAATTTTCCTCTTCCTTCCTCCCTCTTTCTTTTTCCTGGAATATCTGCCTCCTGACTATTGATATCATGTCCGATGATTGAGCGCGATTAAATGCCGGGGCGGGTTTACAGATTTTCCCGTTTCTATTCAATATCTTGGCGAACCCGCCCCTACAGGAATTATGGTTAATTGACCGGACATGATATGACAAATGCTCAATCATTAATCCGTGTATCCGCGTCCAAATCCATATCTTGCCTGACAATCAAGCATCCAGGATACAAGCCCCCGGATTCATTCGTCCAGAAATAAAAAACCTGTATCCGAGAAACTTGCCCCCCGAATCGATCCGTAGGGTCAATGCTTCAATTCTTTAATCTAAAATCTAAAATCTAAAATCTAAAATCGATTGACTTCATGCCTGCATCACAACCCGTTCCGGGAGACTGACAATAAAAGTAGAACCTTTCCCGTCTTCGCTTTCAACGCTAATTTCGCCGCCGAGAATTTGACACAAACGCTGGCTAATTGTCAATCCCAAACCCGTCCCTCCGTATTTGCGGGTAGTCGAAGCATCAGCTTGGGTAAAAGGTTTAAATATCTGCTCTAATTGCTCGTTTGTCATGCCGATGCCGGTGTCGCTGACTCGAAACATTAAAACTTGAGAAGTGTAGCTTGAACCAGAGTGAATATCATTATTTTTATTTTGTTTGGTCGGTCTTGATTTTTCTATTTTCATTCTTTCGACGCCGATAGTAATGACGCCTTTTTCGGTAAACTTGGCAGCATTGCTGAGCAAATTAAGGAGAATTTGCCGCACTTTCGGTTGGTCGGCGTACATTGTACCGAGTTCGCCTTTGGTTTTCAGTGCTAAAGAATTGCCTTTTTTTTCTACTAGCGGTTGAGCCGTAGTCATCACTTCTTCAATCATGGTCGCCACGTCGAAGTTTTCCAAATAAAGGGTGACGTGACCGGCTTCTATTTTGGAAATGTCGAGGATGTCGCTAATCATATCCAGCAGGTGTTTGCCGGCGGTTTGAATTTTTTCTAAGTCTGGCAGAAAGTCTTCTGAACCCGAATCTTGAGCATCTTCTTGCAGCATTTCGCTGTAGTTAATGATGGCGTTGAGGGGGGTGCGTAGTTCGTGGCTCATGTTGGCGAGAAATGCACTTTTCGAGCGGTTGGCAGCTTCGGCTGCTACTTTTGCTTCGTGCAATTCTTCTGTGTATTCCGCTACTCTTTGGATTAGTTCGTTGAGGGAAATTGCTAGCATTCCCACTTCGTCGGAAGTAGTGACGGGTACTTGCAAGTCAAAGTTAGATTCTTCTGTCACTCGCTGAGCGATGAGGGTTGTGGCTTCTAAGGAGCGAGCGATCGCCCCGCTGGTGTATGCTGCTAGAATTGCTGCGATCGCACCTGATATCAAGAGAGAGCCTACGAGAATGAGAGTTCCGAGTTTTTCGGCATTTTCGTAGGTTCTCAATGCCTCGTCTGCTTTCTCGCGAAAGTTGACGGCCAGTTGGGCTGAATCCTCGGAAAACTGTTTGAGTTTCAAAGCAGTTTCGCCGGCCACAAAATTGTTCAAGTTCCGCCCGAAAGCCTGCTGCTGTTGCGGATTCAAAGCAGATAATTTGGCAGCAGCCAACAATTTTTGTACTTGTTGAAAGTATGATTCTACGGTTTTGCCGTTGGCTTGAGCGAACTGTTGAAGCTGTTGGTAGTCTTTGGCAACATCGGGATTCTTCGTCGGCGGTAGAGTTTGCAGTTGTTCGAGGATGCCGCTCATCTGAGCAACGCGAGTCAGGAATTCCGATCGTTCGCGATCGAAAATTTGCGGTTTGGCCGTCAGACTCGCGAGCTCTTGCTGCTGAATTCTGACTTCCTGCACCGTGTGATTGAGATTTGTTAAGATTTCCGCTTTGTCTCGGTCGATCGCTAGTTTTTCTCTAACTTGCTGTTTGTGATAGGATTCTACTCCCCGTCCCGCCACAGCACCCAAAACGGCAATACCAATGACCAAGGCGTATCCGCAGCCGATTTTCTGCCTGATACCCAAGCGGCCCAACAGACTTTTCAACCCTATTTGAGGACGGTTCTGCAGTTGATTTTTCAAAGCTAAGGTTAAAGACATGGGCAATGTACTCGTCACCTTTGAGAGGCACCATCTATATTCTAATTGATGCCTGTCTGAGGGTAAATAAAGTTCTGGCTTCAAGCCAGCTTTCGGCAGTTATTGGGCCTTTGCAGGGTTCCACAGCTCGATCGGCTTGACAGTTTGGATGAGTTATGCGTAACAAATTATAGCAGAAGGAAGAAGAAAGAAGGAAGAAACAGTCAAAGGGAGGGTTTGAGTGATTAAGAACCTACTCACCGTCGGGCGTGGTTGCGAGATAAGTTGCGAGTTATAAGTTGCAAGTTATGAGTTAGATTTCTGATTAAAAACTCTACTCTCCTGGCAACCTACAACTCTATCCTTGTTCCCCTACTGGCAAAGTCGAAATTGTGCTATCTCAGCAGGAATTCTTGAAGCATTAGGTACGCTAGCACTTGCTGGAACGAAGATTCCCAGGCCGTAACTGCAACCCTCTGCCGTCGTGCATTCCCCAGGCTTAGCACTGATTTGATATTCGCCTTGGGATGGGGGAGTAAAAGAGATTGACGCCAGTTCGCCTGTTTTTTGACTCACAGCGACTTCCTGACCGCTTGCATCCTTGAGAGATAAGTTTAAATCCTGGCAATTTCCATCGCAAGTGGCAACAAAAACATACTCCACATTAGGATGCAGCGTGGCTCTAAAAGGAGATGAAACTTGCTTGCGAACTTGGCCCAGCAACGGCACAAATACTAATTTTTGACCGTTGCCTTTCCGCTGATCAAATTCAGTTTTCAAGCGACAAACAACCGTTTTTTGGTCGTCCGTCAGTCCTTGAGCAATAGCATTTCCTACGATTGTAGTACCGAGGAGCAGGGCCATGCCGGAAATAACCAGATGTTTGATATTCATTGATGTCCGGTAAAGTTAATTTTGGGTGATTGCAATAGACCGCTTTTGTCAGCAGTCTATTAGTTTATCTGGAGCCTATCACATTTGTTGGGGAATTGGGAATTGGGCATAGGGCATAGGGCATGGAGAATTGGGCGTGGGGCATGGGGCATGGAGAACTGGTAACAGTTAACAGTCAACTGTCAACCACCAATAACCAATAACCAATGACTAAATCATTTCTTGCGAAAATCCCACGCGGGAACAAATTTAGAATCTCCCCAAACGCCGCGGCGATTTTTCTTAGCTTCTGCTTCCGCTTGTTCCAGAATACTTGCACTCGGACAATTTTTCAAGTAAGGACGGTAAACCATTGCTAATCCTTCGCGGGTCAAAACTTCTTGGGCAAATGTGCCGTTTGGCAAGCGAACTTCGCTAACTTGGCGGCCGTAGCGGTCAGTATCGGTGACGGTCAAAACAACGCGACCACCCCCTTGTTTGACTAGCTGCTGCATTCTTTGGTGCGCTAGATTTCCCCACTTAAATTGATTTTTTTTTGCTGCTGCTTTGCTATTTTTTTCAGCATTTGTGTGCGCGACTTCCGGTGCATCTATGCAGGCAAAACGCACTTTTATATCTTTCCCGGCGGCATCGCTGGCGACAAGGGTGTCGCCGTCGCTGACTCGCTTGACAGCATAGTTATTCGGTGGAAACTTTTGCGGACAACCAAATAGTAGCAATAGCATAGCAACTGCACTTAAGGTTTTTATTTTGGGGAAAATGGCGATTTTAAGTTGGCTCATATTTCTGTGTTTTATTTAGTTTCCATCCAATTTTGCCCAGCGTGGATGTCAACTATCAGCGGTACCATACCGGGCGCATTTTCCATCGCACTTGTATTTTTCGGCAGAGCATTTTCCATCGCACTTATAATTGTCGGAGCACTTTCCATCGCACTTCTAATTTTTGGTTGCAATTCTTCCCATTCATCGGGAGGGACTTCAAATATTAATTCGTCGTGAACTTGCAGCAGCAGTCGCGCCTGATAGTTTTGCAAAATTTTGTGTACCTCAATCATGGCAAGTTTAATGATATCAGCACTAGAGCCTTGAATGGGAGCGTTGGCTGCGGCCCGCAAAGATTGGGCGTCATTTTCACTCATTCCCTTGAATTCATCAAGGTTAATATCTTCTGCTTTTTGCTGATTTGTTTTGACTTCTTTGAGGTTTTTACCCTCGAATTCAAAATAGCGACGACGACCTAAAATTGTGGAAACATAGCGGTTCGCGATTGCCTCTTTTTTAAGTTTCTCCAAATATTCAAAAACTTTACTATAACGCTCGTTAAATCGGCGAATAAATTCCTTGCCATCTGCTGAGCTTTTACCCATCGATTGACCAAACTTAATCGCACCCATACCGTAAACTACCCCAAAATTAATCGTTTTGCCAAACCTGCGCTCGTCGGGAGTTATTTCTTCCTTTTCAAATAAAAGTTGAGCCGTCACGGTATGCACATCTCGGTTATTTTGATAAGCTTCAATTAACACAGGTTCTTGACTCAAATGAGCCAAAATTCGCAGTTCGATTTGAGAATAGTCAGCCGACACCATCAACCAACCTTCTTCCGGCAAAAATGCCTTGCGAATTTGCCTAGAAAAGTCCGTACCGATGGGAATATTCTGCAAATTAGGATTAGAAGAAGAGAGACGACCTGTGTCTGTAACAGTTTGATTGTAATCAGTATGCAATCGCTGAGTATCGGGACGCACCCGCTTCGGTATAGCATCTACATAGGTAGAGTAAAGCTTTTGCAGGGTACGGTAGTTTAAGATAGCATCGACAACAAAATGGTCTCCTTGCAAATTTTCTAGGTATTCAGCATCCGTGGAGTAGAAGCCTGTCGCGGTTTTACGAGACTTTTGGGTATTGAGCTTGAGTATGTCAAACAGCAGTTCACTCAACTGGGCTGGTGAGTTCAATTTTAAAATTTCACTGGGTGCTGTGCTGTGAACTTTCTGCTTAATTTCAGCCAAATCAAGGTTATTTTTTGGCAAGACTTTCTTGAGATAAGGCTTTAAAATTGCACTGGGTACGGCTTCGTAAACTTTCTGAGGAACCGTCCCTAAAGTTGGTTCAATCTGTTCGACTTTTTCTGCGAGATAAGCCTTGAAATCATCAAGAGGTACGGCGTTATAAATTTTTTGTTCAATGGCTGCTAATTGCGGTTCCAGTTGGTCGGAGAGTTCTTTAAGATATTTTGTGTCAATGCGAATACCCTGATATTCCATTTCAGCTAAAACAGGTTCTAAAGGCTGTTCTACTTCCAGCAGTAACTTGTGCAAAGACTTATCGGGAAAGTTAGCTTCATCAGCTTTATCTAATTCGGTTCTCAGTTTAGCTACTAACTGAAATGTGGTGTGAACATCCATGCCGCAGTAGTCGGCTACCGCCGGAATACTGATGTCAGCAATTGTTTGGTTTTTTCCTCGTACTAATTCCTTGTAACTTTTGGCGACAATACCTAAGTATTTTTTTGACAATTCGCTGAGGCTGTGGCTAGTTTCTGGATTGAGTACGTAACTGGCTAGCATGGTGTCGAAGACGACTCCTGCTAGTTTGATTCCTTGACAGCGCAAGATCGATCTATCAAACTTAGCATTTTGCAGCGCCTTGGGATAATTCTCGCTTTCCAAAATCGGACGCAAAGCATTTAAAACTGTGGCTTTATCCAAGTTTGTGCCCGTTTTGTGTCCGGTTGGGATATAAGCTACATCTTGTTCACCGGTTCCCCAACAGCAGCCAATTCCGACTAATTCCGCGTCTCGCGGTTCGAGGGCGGTGGTTTCGGTATCCCACGCCACGGGTGTAGTTTTGTCGGTGCAGGTTTCCAGCAGTTGGACTAATTCCTTTAACTGTTCTATTGTTTGAATTGTCTGGGGTTTGATCGGTAATTTTTTTGCTTCCTGATCGGCTATGGTATCAGCATAACTCCAAAACCATAAGGCGTATTCTTCATTAAGAAGAATTCCGCCAAAGCGCTTTTGAATTTGTTGCACTTTGCTTAAAAATGTTTTAAATTCCAACTTTTCCAGCATGGGAATCAAGGCTGATTCGTCAAAACCTATAAGCTGGCAATCTTCTAAGTTGATTTCTAATGGCACGTCTTGGACAATTGTCGCCATGCGTTGAGAATGATAAGCAGCTTCTTTGCCTTCTTCTAGCTTTTTCTTAGTTGCTCCTTTAATCTCGTCGATGGCTGCATAAATTCCATCAAGGGAATTGTAAGCTTCCAGCAATTGCAGGGCGGTTTTGTCGCCGATGCCTTTAACTCCGGGGATGTTATCGGATTTGTCGCCGCAGAGGGCTTTGTAATCTATTACTTGTTCGGGCAAAATACCGAGTTTGGCTTTGACTTCTTCCGGGCCGTATTCTTGGGATTTCCCTTTGCCCGATCGCCTGAGTTCATCCGTACTCAAATACAATACGCTGATTTGTTTTTCGGTTTCTACTAATTGAAACAAATCTCGATCGCCCGTGAGGATTTTGACCTGATAACCCGCCGCGCTGGCTTTGTTTGCCAAAGTTCCCAAAACATCGTCCGCCTCGTAGCCGGGAGCAGTTATGGCAGGTAAATTCAAATAGGTGAGGAGTTCTTGCAGGTTTTTGATATCCGGCTTAAAATCTTCCGGTGTTTCGGCTCGACCGGCTTTATAGGTGTCGTCTGCTTCGTGGCGAAATGTGGGCGTGGCGAGGTCAAAGGCGATCGCCATGTACTGGGGGTCGTGGGCGGCCATTACTTCCAGCAGCGACTTGAGAAAGCCAAAACAGACGCTGGTGGGAATGCCTGTTGTCGTTCGCAAGCCTCCGTCTCGACTTTTGGCAAAGGCGAAGTAGGAGCGAAAGGCCAGGGAGTGGCCGTCAACTAAGATGAAGGTGGGAGCTTGATTTTCCGACACTGACACAGATTGCGGCACGAAAGGATTTTCTCATTGTACTCAGTTGTCCGCCTGCATTGATCGACCCTAGGGATGGCCCGCAGACTTGAGGACGCTTGACACTCGATCGGATCTCGGCTTACCGAGAAAATGGGTTTAAAGCCCTGCCCTTCTAGGGCGGCTTTTTTCTTATAAATCGTGTTGTCCCTTTGTAACAGTATGGTACCATACTGAGACAAGGAGGTACTACAAGTGTTTTCTCTAACCTACGAGTTTAAGCTCAAACCTACCGTCAGCCAAGTTTCACTGTTTGAAGACTGGCTAGAACAGTGTCGGCGGGTGTATAACTACGCACTTGCTGAACGGAAGGCTTGGTATAAGTCTCGTAGTTGCCTGGTTAATGCTTGTTCCCTACATTCCGAGTACATTATTCCTGCTGATGCTAAGCGTCCTACTTATGCTTCTCAGTGCAAAAGTTTAACAGCAGCAAAAGAAAAAATCCCCGCTTTGAGGGTAGTTCAATCGCAAGTTCTACAACAAACACTTAAACGGTTAGAACAAGCTTTTGTTTCAATGTGGGAGAGAAACTTTGGCTTTCCTCGGTACAAGAAGCCTGGTCGCTGTAAATCTTTTGTTTTTCCACAACTGGGGAAATCGCCTTTGAAAAACGGCATGATTAACCTACCTAAAATAGGTTGGGTTAAGTTCCGACAATCAAGGGAGATACCTGGTGATGCCTTGGTGAAACAAGCTCGAATTGTTAAACGAGCTAGCGGTTGGTACGTGATGCTTAGTTTGCAATGGGGTGTATCTGTACCTCAAGCAACACCATCAGGAGAAGCAGTAGGAATCGACGTAGGATTAATCAGTTTTCTCGCTACATCATCTGGGCTAACACTACCAAGACCGAGGTTTTTTGTAGACCTTCAACGCAAGCTTAAATTGCTGCAACAAAGAGTCAACAGAAAGAAACTTGGGTCAAATAATTGGCGTAAAGCTCAAACGAAAGTGGCAAAACTCCATGAACATATAAGCAACACCCGCAAGAACTTTCATTGGCGTACTGCTCACTTGCTTTGCAATCAGGCAGGAATGATATTTGTTGAAGACTTAAATTGCAAAGCTCTAGCTGCGGGAATGTTAGCCAAGCACTGCCTAGATGCGGCTTGGGGACAATTCTTCAACATCCTGAAACAGTGTTGTTTTAAGCGTGGAGTCTTTTTCCTGGAAGTTGACTCTAGAAAAACCAGTCAAATTTGCCCTAACTGTGGAGTTGAGACAGGTAAAAAAGATTTGTCAGAACGTATCCACAAATGTAATAGCTGCGGGTATACAACTGATAGAGATGTTGCCGCAGCCCAAGTAGTTCTACGACGAGGACTTGCAGCGGTAGGACATACCGTCAAGATGCTTCCCGGAGGGCAAGGTCGTTGGACTCCCTACGAGTTAAGAATCTCCGCGCTTATAGGGCCCAGAGTGTCAATGTGCAGCTTGGCTGAGAATAGTAGAAGATGTTAAGTACGATTCCCTAGGGGATAGCTTCGCTTCACGCGAATTTACCAACACCTGCCCCAAGCCTATGGCTGACATTAATCGATGCTACGAAATCCTCGAAATTGAGCCGGGAACTTCCCTAGAAGAAATTAAGCGCGCTTACAGGGATTTAGCGTTTGTGTGGCATCCCGATCGATTTGCCCACAACGATCGCCTGCAACAAAAAGCTCACCAAAGATTAACAGAAATTAATGAAGCTTACCAGGAGTTGGTGTTGTTTCTGAGTCAGCCTGAATCGAGGTCGATCGAACAACAGTTTCAGCAGCCACCACCGCCTGCGCCGGAAAAACCCCTGAGAAGGCGTTCTGCAAAATCAGCCGCCAGGCCTGGTCAAGAGCGCCGTCAAACCCGCCCAAAAGCCGCCTCCAAAAAATTTCTCACTCAAAAAAACTCTTCAAGAAAGAAACGATTTACCACTCACAGTCGCCCAGGGTGGCGGGGCACAAAGCAACCAGGGCGAAGCGTTGCGAGGAAAGCAGGGCGATCTCAAAACTATCGAAAGCTTACTTCGAGAAGGAAAACAGAATTTTCAACTCAATACTCAAAACCACGAATCCCGCCGAGGGAAGTGCGCCCATCTCAACAGTATTCAAGCTTCCCTTGGTGGCCGCTGGCAATCGCCGTGGTGAGTTACGCTTTGACCGGTTGGATTTTGACGAAATCAGCCGCCCCGCTGTGGATGTGGGCTTTAATCTGCGGTGCAGATTGGCTGTGGGCCGCGATTTTGCTGGCGGAGGGTTCGGCAACGCCTAGAGTGTGGCTGGCGGCGTTAGTTTTGGCTGGGGCGGTGGGGGGGTCGATCGCTGGTTTTCAGGCGGGAGGAATGGTAACAGGGGCTGCTTGGGGGGCAGTTGGGGCTGGTTTGGGGGCGATCGCCAGTTCCGAGGCCCAGTATCGGGCTGTGGCTGCTGTTTTGGCTGTAGGGGGAGTGGTGGCAGTGGTGGGATTGATGGCGGGAACGGTTTCTGGGAATTGGGTTAAGGCGTTGGTGGCGGCCGTGTGTTGGGCGCTTGTCGGCTTGATGTGCGGGCTGGCGACGGAACTAGGCGTCAATTCTGGCGGCCCCGTCGGGCTCCGAGGTGCGATCGGGCTGGGGATTGGGGCGTGGGCGGGGGTTTTTGCTGGGGCGGGTTCGGGGGATCTCGTCCAAGCTTTGGCTATCGCCGGATCTAAGGCTGTTTATGGGGCTTGGGCTGCGATCGGCATTATTGCTGGAGTTGTGGCGCGGATGGTAGCTGCTGAAAGGTTGATCCACAACGGCAACGGGCTTTATACGGTTATCCTGTTGGTGGCTACTTCCGGTTTTGGGCTGTGGCTGGGAAGCTGGTTGGGCGATCGTATCTTTTAAATCAGTTAACAGTCAACAGTTAACAGTCAACAGTTAACAGTTAACTGTCATGAGGATTGCAACCGGAATTGATGTAAATCCCAGCACTTATCGCTTTTCAGCAGCGCTTCAAACTCAGCGCTTGGCAAAGCTGGGCTGAAAAGATGGCCTTGAATTTCGTCGCATTCGTACTCGCACAAAAAATCAAGTTCTTGCTTATTTTCTACCCCCTCAGCCACCACCGTCATGTTCATGCAGTGTGCCATTTGAATAATCGCTATTGTGATCGCTGCATTTTGGCGATCGTCTGCAATATCGCGAATAAAACTCTTGTCAATTTTGATCGCATCAAATGGAAAGCGTTTTGGATAACTCAAAGAAGAATATCCCATTCCAAAATCATCAATTGCTATCCTAATCCCCTGCTCTTTCCACACCGTAAAAGCTTTAGCTGCTGCAATTTCGTCTTGCAAAACCAGACTTTCCGTCAGTTCTAATTCCAAACACTTGGGATCGAGAGCGGTTTCTGTTAATATCTCCCTGACTCTTTCCGTGAAATTTTTGCGCTCGAATTGACGGGCTGACACGTTAACTGCCACTCGCAGGGGGGGTAAACCTGCTCTTTGCCATGTTTTAGTTTGCCTGCAAGCAGTCTCTAATACCCATTCACCCAACGGTGCAATCAAGCCCATTTCTTCAGCCATTGGAATAAATTCCCCAGGAGAAACTCGCCCCCGTTCTGGATGATTCCAGCGGACTAAAGCTTCAGCCCCAATAATTTTACCTGTTTTAATTGCTATTTGCGGCTGATAGTATATTTCAAACTCTGAACTTTTTAAAGCATGGCGCAAGCAAGTTTCTTGAAGAAGTGTATTAATAAAAAAATTAGCATTTTGTGGCGTGTAAAAATGATAAGTATTGCCGCCTTTCTGCTGAGATTGATACATTGCTATATAAGCATTTTTCAGCATTTCATCACCGTCAGTGCCGTCCCCGGGATACAAGCATATCCCCATACTAGCAGTGACAGAGACTTCGCAATCTTTGACAATCATACCTTGGGATACAATATCTAAAATGTTTTGAGCAATCTTAGCCACATCCTGTTTTTCTGCAACTGGTTTAAGAATCAGCGCGAATTCGGCTGCTTCCAAACGAGCAACAATATTAATGCTTTCCATGCAGTTAGTTAGCCGCTGGGCGATGCTGCAAAGCACCGAGTCGCCGATATCGTGTCCCCAGGTACTGTTAATGCGGTTGATTTTATCTAAGCTAAGCGTGACAACTGGAACGACTCCAGACAATTCTTTTTGACCATCTAATACTCGACTTAATTTTTCTCGCAAAAATGAACGATTCGGCAGGTTTGTCAAGCTGTCATACTGATGTCTGTAGAGTGCCAGTTGAATAGTTGTGTGCAAGTTTTTTTCTTCAAATGGCTTGACAATATAGCCGAACGGTTTGGTACTATTGACTCGTCGCAAAGTAGTTTCATCGGCATAAGCTGTCAGATAAACTACCGGGATTTGAAAGCGCAAGCGAATTTCTTCGGCTGCTGTAATGCCGTCGATTTCTCCTTGCAGGTTAACATCCATTAAAACTAAATCCGGGCGCAACTTGGCTGCAGATTCAATCGCTTCTTCTCCCGAATAGACCATGCCAGTTATTCTATATCCTAGAGATATCAAACTGTCGGAAATGTCTTCCGCAATGATGCTCTCGTCTTCAACTATCAGAATTTTTTTGTTGGACACTAATTTTTCTCCTCAGAGTGCAATTTGGGTTGACAAAAGGTTATTCTAAAAGTCGTGCCCGCAGTTTCTAACAGTTCTATTTCCCCCCGGATTTGCTTGACTAAAGACCCGACCAGTCGCAAACCCAATGTTCGGGCTTTGCGATAATCTAAGTCTTGAGGAAAACCAATTCCGCTGTCGCTCACGGTTAGCACGCAAACTCTGTTATTATCTAAAGTGAAATCTATGTTAATTTTACCTTTAACTTGTCCTTTAAAGGCATATTTGAGGGCATTTGTCACAAGCTCGTTGATAATTAACCCGCAAGGAACTGCCGTATCAATATTGAGAGAACACGGCGCAATATTTGTTTGCAAGTTGACGCCTTCTGCATGATTTTCATAAGCTTGGAATAAATTGTGGGCGAGATTTTGGATGTATTCAGCAAAGTCAATGTTTGACAAGTCTTTGGATTGATACAATTGTTCGTGAACCAGGGCCATTGATCTGACTCGGTTTTGACTTTCTTTTAACATTTCACTAACGCGGCTGTCTTGAATGTAGCGAGACTGAAGTTTCAGCAGGCTAGAAATAACTTGGAGGTTGTTTTTGACGCGGTGGTGAATTTCTTGGAGAAGGACTTCTTTTTCGGCGAGGGAGGCTTTGATTTGATCCTCATCCCGTTTGCGGTCTGTAATGTCGCGTACTACAGCTTGGAGAAATTTTTGTCCGTTAATTTCCATTGCGTTTAACAAAACTTCGGCAGAAAATTCTGAACCGTCGAGTCGTTGGTGTACCCAGTCAAATCGACAGCTACCTATGAGCATTGCTATGTTCATTTTCTGTGCAGCTAAACTGGCTGAATCTTGTCCGTTAGGCTGAAATGGCGGGGAAAATTCCCTCGGATGCTTGCCGTAAAATTCTTGTTTGTTGCTACAGCCAAATATTTTTAAGGTGGCGGGGTTGCAGTCAAAAAACTCATGTTCGTCAAGCAACATTACTGCGTCGCTGGTGGCTTCATAAAGGCTGCGAAATTTGTGTTCTGATTCTTGCAACGAGCAGATCAATTGGTTTTTGAGAGCTTCCGCACGCTTGCGATCGGTAATGTCTATTCCTACAGAAACTGCTGCGGTTCCCTGATGATATTTCTGAGCTACTATCAAATAGTTGCGGACGAAACCGTTAATTTCTATTTCTATTTCTTGGCAGGTTTGCTGAGATGAACTGTTAAAAAAAATTCGGATCAGTTCTCCGAAAGTCGAGCCTTTGTCGAGAAAGTTGATTTCTTGACCGACAAAGCTTTCAGGAGACAGGTTGAATGAGGTTGCTAAGTGCTGGTTGACTCCGATATACCGCAAATCGGAACTGATCCAAGAAATCAGTCCGGGTACGGCATCCAAAACGGCGCGAAGTTGGTCTGTAGCTTCTTTGAGTGCTTCTTCCGATCGCTTGCGATCGCTAATATCTGTCGCCGTTCCGCACAACCCTAAAATAGCGCCGTTTTCAGCTTGGTTGACGATGCTGTTGACGCGCAGGTGGACGGGAGTACCGTCTTTGCGAAGGTGCACTGTTTCGTAAGGAGAATTAGCGCTTTGTGGCTGAATTTTGGTTCTCGCTAAAAGTTGGGCAAATATTTCTCTTGGTCTATTTTCTTGACCGGGAACTAAAAAATCGGTGAAGCGCCGTCCGATCATTTCTGGCGGTTCGTAACCGTAGATGCGTTTGGCGGCGGAATTGACAAAAGTCAAGAGGCCTTCAATATCGATCGACCAAATCAATTCTTGGGAGGTTTCTACGAGGTTGCGGTACTTTTTTTCGCTTTCGGCAAGTGCTGCATTGAAGACTGCCGTTTGCTGCTGAAGTCTGTCTTCTAATTCTTGATTTGCCGTTTTCAGACTGGCGATGGACTGCTCGCGCTCGGTAATTTCAGTAGAAACACCGACGGCGCCGACAACTTCGCCGTTTCCATCTCGCAGGGCTGCCGATCGAATTTCGTGAATACAATGCCCCTGTCGGGCATTCCAATTGCGATCGTTTCCTGCTAATACCTCGGCAATATTTTCTAAGATATCTGGCTGGCTGCTGTAAACTTCAAAAATCGATCGCCCGACAGTTGCACCTGGTTTGAGTCCCAAATTTTCTAATCCTTTCCCCGCTGCCAGAGTTAACTTGCCTTCTCTGTCTGTTGCCCACAGGAAAATTGGGGCACAACTGACAGCGGCGTGAAGGGTTTCGTTGGCAAGTTTTAGCCGATCGATTTCTGCGTGAAGCCGATCGCGCGTGCTGTTTAATTCTACCGTTAGTCGATCGGCTTTTTGCTGCCAACTGGCAGCCGTATCGCACATTTCTACGAGATTGCGGGAACGACAGATGGATTGGTTGCAGTGTGACATGGTTACTCTAGGGCGCACTGTATATTTAACCCCAGCCTATCTTTTAAGCATAAACTTTTTAAGTCAAATATTACAATTAGCAGGAATACTCATCCAACCAAGATGCGATATATTAAAGCTAGTTTAAAGGATTCAGAAAATGCTCCTTGCTCAGGCTTTCTGGCAACAGTTCACAAATTGATAATAAGCTGAATAATGCCTGTAACTCAGTATTCTTACGGTAACTATTTGTAGTATTGCAAAAATAAATTCCGCAATTCTCGGCTTGCACAATAACTGGGATTGTAAATTTATTATATTTGTTTGCGTAGATTCACGCACCGAGGAATCTGGAATCTGGAATTTAGAAATATAGCCAGCGCGCCCGACCGTTAGGACGCGCTTAGGATCGCGAATTAAATAACTTACAATTTTAATTGTTATTGTGGGATGGGCGGGACGCCCATCCCACAAACTTGTGGAAGTTATTTAATTCTCATTCCTTAATTGCACTTGTCCCATGCGTATCGCCTCTGCCTTCTTCCTTCTTCTTTCTGCCTTCTTCCTTTTTCCCTCTTCCCTCTTTCTTCCATGCGCTACATAATCCGTTGCCGAACTTCCTTCAATTAATTCCCCAAATTTTGACAGTTTTGTCGATACTGCCACTGATAATAGTTTCACCATCGCTGCTAAAAGTAAGACAAGTAACAGAGTTTTGATGTCCGCTGAGAGTATGAATATGTTCGCCGGTACTGGCATTCCAAAATTTGATATTACCATCGGCACTAGCACTGACAACAGTGAGTCCGTCGGGACTAAAGGCGATCGCATTTATCGAGTTAAAATGCCCGGCCAAAGTGATTGAAGTATCTGGATTCGATAGCTGCCGCAGTTGAATGTTTCTGTCCCAGCCGCCAGTAGCCAAAGTCTGCCCGTCTGGGCTGAAAGCCAGACAATTCGCGTAACCTTTAATTGTTTGAAAGCATTCTCTGCTGCGGAGGTTCCACAGTTTAATTGTACCGTCAGAACTGCTGCTAGCGAGAGTTTGTGCGATCGGGCTAAAAGCAAGACTAACAATTCCTGCTTTATGAGCTCCCCAAGTTAAAAGACTGCCAAAAGTACAGATTAACTTTCCCGTCTCTAAATTCCAAATTTTAATAGTAGTATCTGCCGAACCGCTGGCGATAACTTGACTGTCGGGACTGATAACAATTGCGCTAATTTCCGCTTCATGTCCGAGGGAAGTATGCTGCAATTCTCCTCCCTGCCAAATTTCGATCGCACGATGTTTCGGAGTATTTCTGCTTCTCACAAAAACTTCACTTTCTTGGCAAAGGACAAAAGTTTCTTGAGCGCGGGGATACTTGTCAACAGTATAGAGTATTTCTCCTGTCTCTACATCGCAAATTCTAATTATTTTGCCGTGCAAACTAGCCGTGCAAGATCCTCCGGGACTAATCGCAACATTTGTCCCAGTTTTCACAGTGCGGATGCAGTCAAAAAGCTTGTAAGGCACGAATTCTTTTAAAGCTTGGCGGACTAGAGGTTCTGTCCTCGATCGCAAAATTAAATAAGCAACTCGCTGCACTTCTGCTGCGGGGTCAAGCAGCGCCTCAATTGCTAAATTTAAACCAGCGCCTCCGTATTTAGGAGCATCTTTAACAGCGGCAATCCGAGCCTCGATACTAGGACTGTTGAAGCGCTGCTTGACCCCGGCGATGCCTCCCAAAACAGCGGCGGCGATCGGGATTTGACTTTGGCCGCCGAGGACGGCATCATATTCTCTGGGTTGGTTAGAATTGTCGGGCATCATACGATTTTAGATTTTAGATTTTGGATTTTAGATTTGAAGAATTGGAGGATTGAAGAAAGCGAACTCACGGATCAATCGGGGGAATTGTTGTCGGATATATCGTATTGTTTAGGTTGCTTACAATTATCGGCTATCATACGATTTTAGATTTTAGATTGAAGAATTGGAGGATTGAAAAAAGCGAACTCACGGATAAATCGGGGGAATTGTTATCGGATACTCTGTTGTGAATTTCTGCACAGATGAATCCGGGGGCTTGTAACCTGGCTGCTTTCGGTGACGCTCAAACCTCGTTTAAGATCGCAAGTTCTAACTTATTGACTGTTGCAGTTTATAGTATTATAATCAAATCAGCGTTTCACACAAAAATCCGAAAGTGATATGTCACACTTCACAACGATCAAGGTTCAGATCAAGAACGGCGAACTGCTGCATCAAGTGTTGGAAGAGTTGGGTTATCAAGTAGAGTCCAATGTGCAGGTACGGGGTTATCGGGGTGACAAAACTAATGCCGAGTACGTGATTCGGCAATCCAATGGTTACGATTTGGGTTTTCGCCGCAACGGAGAGGATTACGAATTGGTAGCGGATTTTTGGGGCGCTCGAATTAATCAGCAGGAATTTGTCAATTCAATTAGTCAAAAATACGCGCGCAAAAGTTTGATGGCGGCGGTGCAGTCAGAGGGTTTTCATGTTGAAGAAGAGGAAACTTTGGCAGATGGAACGCTGAGAGTTGTAGTCGGTAGATGGGTTTAAGACTCGCGCTTGATTAGCTCGTTTTTACCTACCAAGAGGAATCACCATGTGGCGATCGGCGATCGTACTAATTATCCTGGCGCTTGTAGTTGGCATTGTTGCCGCGATCGCCCTTGGAGCATACCGCTGGCATCTCGGTACCAAGGAACTGCGAGCCAATCTGGAAGCTGCACGCTTGCCGATTAAACCTCTCACCTTTGATGCGCGGGAAATCGCCGATTTACCCCAGCCAGTGCAGCGCTACTTTCGCGCGGTGTTCAAGGATGGACAACCGCTAATTGTAGCAGCGCGGGTTTCCCACGAAGGCACGTTTAACATGAGCGAAACCGCAGAAAAATGGAGCGCCTTCACCTCAACTCAACTCGTAATTACTCAGCGCCCTGGCTTTGACTGGGACGGGCGAATTGCGATGATCCCCGGTATCAATGCGTTCGTTCATGATGCCTACATTTCTGGCGAAGGCATCCTCCATGCGGCGCTGCTTGGCCTGGTGACTCTGGCGGATATCCGCGGCACTCCAGAAGCGGCACAAGGGGAACTGATGCGCTTTTTCGCGGAGGCTGCTTGGTATCCGACGAGACTGCTGCCGAGTCAGGGTGTTCGCTGGGAGGCTCTTGACAATTCTTCGGCCAGAGCAACGCTACAGGATGGAGACACCGCTGTTTCCCTGGATTTCCGCTTTGATGAAGCAGGGCTAATCGCCAGTATCCGCGCCGAGGCCCGCGCCCGTACAGTTAACGGCGGGCTGGTGTTTGCGCCCTGGATTGGCCGCTTCTGGGACTACGAATTGCGAGACGGTATGCGGATTCCGCTCTCCGGCGAGGTGGCGTGGCAACTGCCTGATGGCTCGCTATTGCCCTACTGGCGCGGCCGCATCACGAATATTGCCTATGAGTTTGCACGATGATTATAGTTTGTGTTGTCGGGTGCGTCTGAGATTTTCTCCCCTATTTCATGGGAACAATTTGATAATTAGAGTACACAGGTAAACGGCTATTAGCAAAAAAAGTTAATTACCCATGAACATTTCAGAACTCAAGACAGCAGTAAGGGAACTTCCAGAAAATGAACTCGCAGAGTTTCTCGAATGGCTTGATGAGTTCCAAGCAGCTCTCGCCGATCGCCAGTGGATCGAGGGTGTACGAGTTAAGATAGATGCTGCTGTTGCCATGTCCGAACATACTCCACCGATTGACGGCGACACCTTTATTGCAGGGATTTGCGATCGTTTCCGGCAAGCACGGGAGACTCAACATTTATCCAGTTGCCAAGATCGCTAGACGCGATATAATTATAGCAAACTGGTAAACTAATTTTATGAAAAAAAGATACTTACCCATGAACATTACAGAACTCAAGACAGCAGTAACGGAACTTTCACAAAATGAACTCGCAGAGTTTCTCGAATGGCTAGACAAGTTTCAAGAAGCACTTTGGGATAAGCAAATTGAAGAGGATGTGAACGCAGGCAAATTTGACACCTTGATGCGGCAAGCAGAACAAGCATTTAGTGAAGGAAAGTGTAGGGAAATTTGAAGCATTTCACAACACCTGAATTTTGGGAATATTACCGTCAACTGCCGCTCGCAATTCAAGAATTGGCGGACAAAAACTATGAATTGCTTAAGGCAGATCCGAAGCATCCATCACTGCGCTTCAAGCAGATTGGCACGTTATGGTCTGTAAGAGTAGGACGAAACTACAGGGCGTTAGGTTTTGACAAGCCAGAAGGGGTTTTGTGGTTTTGGATAGGTTCTCATAGTAATTATGATGGGATTCTTGAGCGTAAATAGCGCCGACTTACTCCTCCAAGTCCACCTGTTTAACCTGCTCTAAAGGTATATCTAGCGCTGCGGCAATTTGCTCGTCGCTCAAGCCAAACTGCCGTAATTTATCAATTGTTTCAATCTTAGTTTGATTTTTGCTTTCCTCCTGCAAGTCGGCAGTTTCCGGCTGACTTTCATCTGGGGTAGGAGTAGAGGGAGTAGAACAATTATTGACGTAGCTAATTCTGTTATTTTGAAACTTATTATTCTTGCCCAGAGTTATATTCTGATTTATCTGTCTTTCTATAACGGATTCAAGATTACTTTTTTTAACTGGTTCGCCAAACACCTCAGATAACATTTGCAAAAGCTCATGACTAGCCTTTTTAACGTGCTGGGAGCTATAACCATAAGTTTCTGCAACGTCAGCATATCTTTGACGCTTCAGTATTCCCGCAATAATCCCCCGCTGCAAGTTATTTAGATGTTTGCCTGTCTTGGCCCAGACAGCTCGATCAACAAATTGCAATATCTGAGGACTGTCCATAGGTGGGATGGTGAGATAGGTATGGTTACTATACCAAACTTTTTCCAACTTTTTCCAACTTTTTGGGCCTCGCATCCCAATTTTAGGAAGTTCCAACTTTTTCCCACTTTTTTTCCTTTACAGGGTTGGTGCGATCGGTCTAGCATGGATCAACCGGACACAAGCATCTTACTAGAGTGTTTATTGACAGGTGCATAGTTGCGCCTCTGAGCTGAAAAGGGTGTCTTCACATAGTCTCAACCATCAATTTTATAGGTATAATGAATGTCAACATCAAACCCCCTGGCAAGTAATCAGAACATCACTTTAGAGAGGAATAAAGTTATTACCATAACTAAAAGAACTGTTCGTTTTTCAAATGATGTCTACCAAACTCATAATATTACAGGTTTTAGTGAAGGAGAGGTAGAGATAGGAACGATTCCTTGGGGGATTATAGTTGCTCTTCTTTTAATGGGTTCAATTGCTGGTGTGGCAAACAGTGGAATAGGTGTGGCCTTAAGTTTGGCTGCAATTGGAGGTGCAGTTTGGAACTTTGTCAAGCCAAAACACTACGGATTGTTACTCACTTTCAATTCTGGTCATCAGACCCTTTTTGTGACAGATGATAAGCCCCATCTCAAGGAAAAAATTAACACTATATATGAGCTTATTGAGAAAGCAGAGAATAAAACTTACGAGTTATCTATCTTGAACAGCACTGTTAGCGGTCAATTTATCATGGGCACTGACAATAGGATGTGAGACCTCAACAAAAAAACTTCAAAAAAGTAGGATTTTATAGGGGGATTGCTGTATGAAGCACTGGTTCAGTTTTGATATTAAACCATATCACACAAAGTCTAGTAATTAATAAGGTAAAAAAAATGACAAATTATTCTGCAAGATTCGACAATAGTAGTTTTGATGGCAACTTCATTCAAGGAGAGGGCAATCAAATAGGAGATAAAATTATATCGGAAAACAAGAAAACTCTAGCAGAAGCGGCTGCTGAGATTCAAACACTTCTCAAGCAGTTGGAACAAACTAATCCTACCGCTACTGAGGCTGAAAAAATTGTTTACGTTAATGATGAAACTACCCGTAGTTTCAAGCGTCGCGTGGTGGGTGCGTTGCAGGCTGGCGGTGAAGCTGCGATCGAAGAGTTTTTAGACAATCCTTATGTCAATGTCGGGAAGGCGATCGTTAAAGGTTGGATAAAACCAGAATAGATTGTGGTGTGCCAGGAGCGATCGCCCTTACCAGAAAAAAGCCCGATCGCCCGCAACTACCAAATCGTTTCAACCTGAGAAATATCATACCGCCGCGCGATCGCATCTTAGTTGCGATCGCGCCTATCTTTGTCAAACTCCCCTGGAAGTTGCAATTACTACGTTAACCTGCTACCGTTAACATAGACGCATCGTAGGAAAAAAACCGATCGCACTAACAGAATTACTCTCTATCATTAGACAACTATCTGCGATCGAGAAACGAGAGTTAATCCGCATTCTAATGGCGGAAGAAGATATCAGTGATGAACGCGCGTGGAATGCTAAATTTGAAGCTACAACACACGCTCAGTGGGATAGTCTAGCTGAGATAGTACGTCAGGAAATCGCTGCTGGCCATATTACCCCTCTAACTGAAATTTTCCCTCAAAGTCATATCGAAGTTCTGATACAATTCAGACAGTAAGCGTTAAGGTTGCCATGACATTAGCAGTTGTAGCTGAACAGGCCCCCCTAAAGACCAATGCTGACGGCGTAGTGCGAGTCGGTAACACTCGCGTGACTTTAGATACCGTGATTGCAGTGTTTAAGCAGGGAACAACCGCGGAGGAAATCGTTTATCGTTATCCGTCGTTGAGATTAGCTGACGTGTATGCCACCATCGCCTTTTACCTCAATCATCAGCAGGAAGTCGAAACGTATTTGCAGCAAAGACAGCAACAAGCACAAGAGATTCGCAAAATGAATGAGGCAAGGTTTGATCCGCAGGGATTGCGTGACAGATTGCTGGCCCGCAAGGCAGAGAAATCGGCATGAAATTCCTAGCTGATGAAAACTTTGACAATACAATTGTTAGAGGTTTGATGCGTCGCAAATCAGACATTGACATTGTTCGCGTCCAAGACGTTGGCTTATCCGGTGAAGATGACCCAACAGTGCTGGAATGGGCGGCCGAAGAAGATCGGATATTACTAACCCATGATGTTGCTACTATTACCCGCTATGCCTATGAACGTATGGCGGCAGGTAAGTCAATGCCAGGAGTTTTTGAAATTACCTTCGATGCACCCATTGGTCGAGTTATTGAGGATATTCTAATCCTTCTGGAGTGCAGTCTTGAGGGAGAATTGGCAGGACAAATTCAGTATCTTCCTTTATGATGAGTTGCAACCGTTTAATTTAGCTTTGCCGCACTAAAAGCCCGATCGCCCTTTCCCCAAAAAACCCTACCTCAAAAACAACTTATAAGCCGGATTTTGACTCTCATCCCCATACTGATAGCCCAGCGTATCCAAAAAAGCCTGCCACTCCTTCATCTCATCCGGCGGTACCTGAATTCCCACCACAATTCGCCCGTAATCTGCGCCATTATTTCGATAGTGAAAAACGCTGATATTCCAGTTAGGGCTCATCGAACCGACAAACTTCATCAACGCACCCGGACGTTCGGGAAATTCAAAGCGATAAAACAATTCATGATTGGCCAGCATGGAACGCCCGCCCACCATATGCCGCACGTGCAATTTCGTTAATTCATCATCAGTTAAATCCAAAGTCTTGAAGCCACAATCTTCAAAACTTGCGGCTATATTCACCGCATCGGCACGGTTTTGAATTTGCACGCCTATAAAAATATGTGCTTCTTTTTCATCCGCAATTCGATAGCTAAATTCAGTTAAATTACGTTTGCCCAGACATTCGCAAAACCTGCGGAGACTTCCCGGTTGTTCGGGAATTGTGACTGCAAAAATGGCTTCGCGGCGTTCGCCAAACTCGGCTCTTTCTGCTACAAAACGCAGCCGATCGAAATTCATGTTTGCGCCGCAAGCAACAGCAATTAATGTTTCTCCTGCGATTTGTTCCCGTTCCACGTAAGCTTTCGCACCTGCGATCGCCAAAGCGCCAGCAGGTTCTAAGATCGATCGCGTATCTTCAAAAACATCCTTAATCGCCGCGCAAACATCATCCGTATGCACCAAAATAATCTCATCCACATACTCCTGACACAACCGAAAAGTTTCCTCCCCCACTTCTCGCACAGCAACGCCATCAGCAAATAAACCCACCTGCGACAAACGCACCCGTTTACCCGCTTTCAGCGATTGATTCATTGCATCGGAATCCACTGGTTCGACGCCAATAATCTTAATTTCCGGCCGCAACCGCTTGACATAAGCCGCAATTCCCGAAATCAATCCGCCGCCACCAATTGCCACAAAAATCGCGTGAATTGGTTTTTGATGTTGCCGCAGAATTTCCATGCCGATCGTACCCTGTCCAGCAATCACGTAGGGATCATCAAAAGGGTGAATAAAAGTCATACCTTTTTGGGCCTCTAATTGACGCGCAAAGGCGTAGGCCTCATCGTAAGCATCCCCATGCAAGACTACCTCTCCACCACGGGCTATCACCGCATTTACCTTCACCTGCGGCGTCGTTACGGGCATGACTATGATCGCGCGAGTCCCCAAGTGGCGGGCGGCGAGGGCGACTCCTTGGGCGTGGTTGCCGGCGGAAGCTGCAATGACACCTTGTGCTAGCAAATCCGGCGACAGTTGCGCCATTTTGTTGTACGCACCCCGCAGCTTGAAGGAAAACACCGACTGCATATCCTCTCGCTTCAGCAAAAGTTTATTGTTGAGCCGTGCTGATAGATTCGGGGCGCATTCTAGGGCTGTTTCTTGAGCAACATCGTAGACGCGGGCGGTGAGGATTTGTACTAGGTAATCGCAAAGCATGGGGTTAGCAGGTTGGTTGATGCCAGATGGTGGGATAATTGTAGGGCACTTGTGTTAGTATTTTGCGGGGAATTGGCGATCGCAACTTTCCAATAATAACTTTTCCCTTTGGGAACATAAGGAGCGTGAAGACTATTAATAATATTTCGTTTTTGCCGTTTCCCAGGTTATAAAATCCGGTTTGTGAGCGGTATTATAGCAGTTCTCAATAAAATGAGGTATGCCCTATGCCCTATGCCCTATGCCCTATGCCCTAGATCCGAGAGAACCTCATCTTACTGAGAAAGGCTATAGTCCGTAATCCTTGATTTAGTATGTAAATTCATGAACGTACAAATTACAGATTTGCGTGCGGGCGACGAGCCAAAAATTCAACAGGTAGCTAGATTAATACTTGAAGGTTTTAAAGAGCATTGGCCCGATGCTTGGCCCGATCTAAAATCTGCTTTGCAAGAAGTGCGAGAATCTTTGGAAGCCGATCGCATCAGTCGAATTGCTGTGGCCGACAACAATCAAGTTTTGGGATGGATTGGCGGGATTAAACAGTATGACGGTAATGTTTGGGAACTGCACCCGCTGGTAGTAAGAACAGAATTTCGCGGACAAGGAATTGGTCGATCGCTCGTAGCTGATTTAGCAACAGAAGCTAAAAACCGGGGAGGGCTCGTGCTGTGGGTGGGTACCGACGACGAAGACAATCAAACCACTCTTTCAGGCATCAATCTTTATCCTAACGTTTGGGAACACATCGCCAAAATTAGAAATTTGCGCGGTCATCCCTACGAATTTTATCAAAAAATGGGTTTTGCGATCGTGGGAGTGATGCCCGACGCGAACGGAATTGGCAAGCCCGATATTTTCATGGCAAAGCGGTTGTAAAGTTTAAGGTAGGTTCTAAATTTACTGGCCGGTGGCTTGCCAATCCAACACTTAGCAAAATTTGTTGTTGAAAGTTTCCCAGAAAATCTGTCTAGTCTGGAAGTGCGAACCCCGTTCGAGGGTCGCTAATAAACAAACCCAGAACTAACGAATCCATCACCGTATCCCAGACAGGAGTCACACGCTCTGCATCGTCCACCCAGTAATCAAAAGTAATCAAACACTGAACATTAGAACCCAATCCAATACAGATTCGCGAATAAGCTTCCCGCTGTTCTGGAGGATCGATAAACTTAAATTCCGTCCAAACAACGCGGGCAGTTTGTCGCTTCAATTGGATAATTTCCCCAAAAGCGATCGGATTTCTGGTATCATCTTCAACCACCTTCTGTAATAGCGGCACCAGCGGAAAATCTGCCCAGTTATTAGGTGGTAGCAAATTAAACGAAACCTCCAAACGACAATCATCATCCGGCGGCTTTTTATCCGTAAATCGGAACGACTTAGTATCCGGTTCAAAATGCCAATCTTCCGGGACATCAAAGCGGACTGCACCTCTTCCTGCTACAAAAATTCGAGTTCCAGGCTTTGACTTCCAATTGTGGTCTTCTTTGAGTTCTAGAGTTTCCTTGAGCCATGCTTGCTTTTTGCGCTTAGACATAAACAGAACACCAAATTGCTGCTAATGTGTAGTTTTAGACCTTGCAAACACATTTTAACTCTATTTGGCTCGCCGTTTGCTCAAAGATAACAATCCTTACAAAAATTATGAATTCCTCTCTTCTCTATCCCTCTGTGTTCTCTGCGCCTCTGCGGTAAAAAATAATTCCTTTCACAATTTGCTAACTTTTATTTTTCACTCTTGGGAATCACATACCTAATTCCCCCTTTATTCCCAGCCGCATCACCCCTGTAACGAGGGATAACATGAATAGCCGCATGACTGCGACTTTGACCAGCCTGTTTATTAATATTGATTCCCACATTAAAACCGTCAGGCTGAAACTCTTTACTTAACATTTCTTGCACCTTATTAGCCATAAACCAGCAAGCCGATTGCTCTCGAAACGGCAGTTCAAAATAATTGGCAACGTGACGCTTGGGGATGATTAAAACATGACCTTTGCTGGCGGGATAACCGTCAAACATCGCATAAGCTGTTGCTGATTCTGTGAGTAAAGTTAAATTTTTGTAAGGATTGCAGAATATGCAGTTATTAGTCGAATTTCTTTGATGGTTGTAATGCACGTATTTGTAAATTTCGCAAGACTCATCTAGGTGAACTGGCTTAAAAGGAAGTTTGACAATGCACTGATATGTAGGCTTTTTGTGGACATAATGTTCTCGAAAGCCTTCTTTTTTGATATCCCTTCTCACCGCAAAATACGCATTCCCTCCCGGTTTCAACAGGTGCGAAACTTCCATCAAGACATTAGCTTGTTCTTCAGGAAACAAAACATTCAAAACATAAAAGCAAATGATTGTGTCGAATTTATCATCGGGGAATTCCGGGAAATAATAAGGGTCATAACCCGTAATATCGAAGCCTTTTTGCTGCAACAATCTCACATCGCTGCCCAAGCCGCACCCAAAATCTAAGACTTTGCCTTGCAGCAAGTTTTTATCCAATAAAAATCTTGCCGGGAATGACAGGGAAATTCTTTCGATTGCCGTCAGGTGGCTGAATTTATTTTGTTGCTTTTTCATGGCGGCATAAATTTGATTTTAATCGATATTCTTCAGTCCGCGCACGCTCAGGACGAAAGTTTGTGTAGTACCGATTTCAATCTCCGAATGTTATCTAAAAATTTTACCATTATTGCAGTTTGGCGATCGCCCCTTTTTCCACCAACACCTTACCAGTCACCAAATCCCGCACCGTCGCCAACAAAACCCGCCTCTCATCCACCTCAAAACTCACCGAAACCCTGTCAATTCCCAATACCCCAGGCGGGTTCAAATGCGCTACGCAAACCTGCTGGTGGTGGCTTTCCAGAGAGCGAAAATCCGTCTGTTTGTTGAGGCAACTGCTCGTCATTTGCCCTTTTTCGTTAAAAATAACCTCCGCTTGTGATACCTCCGCAACTTCCCCAATATCTAACCGAATTTCCCTTTGCCCTTCAATTGCCACTTGCAGCGTCAACTCTTCGGAACTTTGACAGGGATACTTCATTTCCTTGCTAAATATCGGCGAATAAGCATAAGCTTTAGCATAAGGTTCCCAGAGGCGAATTGCATAGCTGTGGCGCAAATAATCATCAACACTTACCAATTGTGTCAACGCTAAAGCACCGTGCGCCACAGCTTCAAAAGGCTTGTCTCTTTGGACTTTTTGCCGCCCAAAATACGAAACCACTAAATTAGATACAGCCGGAATTAAAGAAGTTCCTCCTACCAGCAAAACCTGTTCGATATCTGCTTTGCCGATCCCTTTTCCCTGTGCAATACTCAGCACTTCATCTAAACTTTCCCGCAACTGTTCTAACAACTGCCTAGATTCCAGAATTTCCTCAAGCTTGTCTCGGTTTAGCTGCAAGTCGTAAGACATAAAATTTTCATCGTCAAACCAGCTTTCCTTCGCCTCATTAACTTGAGAAAGTTGAATTTTTAATTTTTCCGCTATTTCTAATAAGTTTTGCCAGCCAATTGCGCCGACTTCTGCGCGCGACGAACCAATTTGTCGCAAATAATCTTCGACAATCCAGATGTCAATATCTTCGCCGCCGACATAAGCATCGGATTTTGCCAATACTTCGGCACGTACCCCCCCCAGCCCCCCCTTGGTAAGGGGGGGAGCAAGATTTGTCCCCGCGTTGGTAAGGGGGGAAGCGAGATTTTTCTCCCCCTTGGTAAGGGGGGAAGCGAGATTTTTCTCCCCCTTGGTAAGGGGGGAAGCGAGATTTTTCTCCCCCTTGGTAAGGGG
>NZ_JAUBTV010000039.1:49837-63209 GCF_036705145.1 Microcoleus sp. B5-D4
GGAAGCGAGATTTTTCTCCCCCTGGCTAAGGGGGGAAGCGAGATTTCTCCCCCCCTTGGTAAGGGGGGGTAAGGGGGGGGTTAGAGCAGTGCGAACTAAACTTAAATCTAAAGTTCCGCCGCCAAAATCAACTACTAAAACTAGAGAGCCGGGGCGTTGTACTGCATATCCCAGGGCGGCGGCTGTGGATTCATCTATTACCTGAACTTCCGCAACTCCCAAACTTTCTCCTAAGTCGCGGAACCAATCTAGATATCGCTCAAATGCTCCAACTGGGACTGTAAAAATTACTTTGTCGGGCTGTATATTTTGTAAATATAATTGTTTCCAAATACTTGTGATAAACTGTTCTGCTACTGATTCTGGTGTGTAGGTTTCGCTGTCGATATTGCGGGGCGGCGGTTGAAAGTCGGCAGCTAAATTGCGTTTAAAAGCTTTGAAAAAACGGTCTGGCTGGGATTGTCCCAAGCGCTGCGATCGCACTTTTTCTCCCAACACCAACTCTCCGGCATTCTTCACAAATACTAAAGTCGGCACTACAGAGATTTCTCGCACCTCTCCGCCCGAATTATTCGTTTTAAAAATCCGGGATATCTCGCCCAATCTCAAAGTTTCTGGTGTTTGCGTATCCGGGTTAAGAATGCAGACAACCGTGTTGCTGGTACCGAAGTCAATGGCAACTGTAGTCATGTTGATTTAAAATTTAAAATTTAATTTTTCATTCCCGCTGGAAGGGTGCGACTAACTTTAGCAGGAGTAAGAATTCGCTCTCCCTCTCGATAGCCGACAAACCGAACATAAACTAATTCTCCTTCGGTTATGTCCTCAACATCCGGCTGGTGCAACTGCGGATTGTAAGGAGTTTGTTCCCACGCAGAACCGATTGTTTGAAAATCCCAGCTTGATAACAGGTTTTCTAAGGGAGTAAACAAAGCTGAGAGATTTTTGGCGGGCATATCCGGCTTGGCTTCAGCCATTTTGCGGGCGGCGGGATAGTTGGTTAACAAAGTTTGCAACTGTTCAAAGGTAGCACGGCGAAAATCGGCAGTTAGTTGAGCTTTTTGCTGCTGCAATTCTGATCGCAGCCGGAAACACTGCTGCCTCAATTCTTCTATTTCGCTGTGTTCAGTTGTGATTGTAGCCGACATTGGTAGCGCGCTCAAAGTACGATCGAACTCTTGAAAATTCAAATTCAGCACTGTTGCCAGCCGCCTCAGTTGGTCTAGGGTGAGTTTTCCCACGTCTCCCTGCCGCACTAAGCGCACCCCAAAGCGACTTAAGCCTGCTTTTTCGCCTAAATCTTGCCAATCGAGAATGTCTAGCTGATTCATGCGTTCCCGCAGAATTGTATCGTACTTAAACTCGATCGCATCTCCCGCCTCAGATGCAGCATAAACGTAGACTAAAATTAGAAAAATGCCCCCGATAGCTAGCGCGAAGCTGAAGGCAGGCACTGTTGTTACATCAACTGTTGCACCGAGGATCTCAAACATCTTTAACTCTTCTAAACTTGTTTTAAAGTCTGCGCTTGTTCAACGATCAAATTTTCTTCGCCTTGGTAGTATTCTGGCAGCAAGTCTTGAGATTCTACTTTTCCGAGGGCTTTTTCAATTCCGGCGGTGGTTTCGGTGCAACTAGAACCGGTGGCGTTGAGGACGGTTTCGGTAATTTTGCCGTCTTTGCCGATGCGGTATTCTATTTGGCGGTATTCTGCCATAATTCTGCCTCTTGGTTTAATGCTTGAGTGTTGACTGTTGAGTGTTGAGTTATATTATAGATTCTATTTACCAATTATTCTAATGAATTTTTGTAGCGACAATGCAACCGGGGTTTCGCCGGAGATTATGGCGGCGATTGCAGCGGCTAATTGCGGTGCTGTGATGTCTTACGGAGATGATGAATATACACAGCGTTTGCAAGTTAAATTTTCGGATTTGTTCGAGACATCGGTGACTGTTTTTCCGGTAGCAACTGGTTCTGCTGCTAATTCTCTGGCCCTTGCGGTTATGACTCCTCCTTACGGGGCGGTTTACTGTCACGCGGAATCTCATATTAATCTAGATGAATGCGGCGCGCCGGAGTTTTTTACAGGCGGTGCAAAGTTAGTGACACTAACAGGAAATCATGGTAAAATAGAGGCAGAGACTTTAGGAAAAATACTCGATCGCGCTGGTGCAGGTGTCGTCCATCACGTACAGCCCGCAGCCGTCAGCGTCACTCAAGCAACGGAAGCCGGCACAGTCTACAATCCAGCGGAAATTTCCCACATTTCCGAAGTGGTTCGCAGCCACAATTTGCACCTGCACATGGATGGAGCTCGCTTTGCCAATGCTGTTGTCAGTTTGGGCTGTTCTCCGGCGGATGTCACTTGGCGGGCTGGTGTGGATATTCTCTCGTTTGGATCGACAAAAAACGGCGCGATGGGTGCAGAAGCTGTGGTTTTTTTTCATCAAGAATTAGCAAAGACTTTCCCTTTTTACCGCAAGCGCAGCGGGCATCTATTCTCGAAAATGCGGTTTTTGTCGGCACAGTTGGAAGCGTATATAACGGATGATTTGTGGCTGAAGAATGCGGCTCATGCCAATAACATGGCAGCCAAATTAGCCGCAGGTTTGGCGGGAGTTGAGGGAGCGAAGTTTTGCCATCGGGTTGAAGCCAACGAGATTTTTATTCAACTTCCAGAATCTGTAATTACATCGGTTTTAGCTGAGGGTTTTCAGTTTTATCGGTGGGATGAATGTACTGTTAGACTGGTAACGGCTTTTAATACTTTGGAAGCGGATGTTATTGCTTTCGTGGAAGCGGTTAAACGAAATCAGTAATTCTTTCGTAAAGCCGGGTTTTACGAATAATATCTGACGAGTACCAACAATCTAGATAAACCCGCCACCACAACAGATAACCCACATCAACATTAAATTTGGCTCGAATGCGGAAAATCTACATTCTGATTTTTCGTTTGATGGGGGCGGGCTTGAGAGATTGCTGGTTATTTACAATTATTGTTTGTGAAACCCGTACCTACAATTTAATAGATTGAGGAACAGGTTCGGCAACTGCGGCTAGTCCGGGTTCAACTTCTTCGAGATGTGCTTCTAAAAGCGCCAGGTTTCTCATGTTTGATTTATAAAAAGCATCGAAGATATCTCCGACTAAAGGTACTGAACCCACCACGGCTTCTAGACCGATGTTGTAAACCATTTTCCCTAGAGTTTTTTGGGGAATGTTGAATCGAGTTGCTAAATAAATTAGGTAGGCGGAAAACGCGGTATCTACGATATCCCCAGCACCCGGAACTAAACCGATAATGGGGTCTAAACCAATGCGAAATTTGGTGCCGGGGATGCCAATGGCGGTATCCATCAGGCGGCTGAGTTTGCGGATGCGGTTGAGGGTGGCGAGACGCTCTATGTTGTTCATATTATTATTCTTGAACTAGGTTGAAAATTTGAAATCTGTCGGAAGACGGAAAAAACTATCTAGAAACCGCTCATTTTCCATCTTCGCTAATATGCTGAATTCCCCATTCGTGCATGGCATTAATAATCGGTTTGAGACTTTCGCCCAAAGGCGTTAGCGAATATTCAACTTTTGGCGGCACTTGCAGGTAAATTTCCCGGTGCACAATCCCGTCTGATTCCATTTCCCGCAGTTGCTGCGTCAGCATCTTCTGAGTAATGCCGTTGACAGCTCGTTGCAGCTCGTTAAAACGCTTCACTCCTTGAAACAACTCCCGCAGAATCAAGACTTTCCAGCGCCCGCCAATCACCTCTAGAGTGCGTTCTACAGGGCAATTTGCTCGATCGACCTTTACTTCTTGGACTTGCATAGTATCCTTTTGGTAACTACCCTACTTTTAAGTGCGTACTATCCATAATAGCTTGACTCGGTTTAAAATAAAAACATCAAAGAAATACCCGATAAATTTCACTGAGGATTCAGAAAATGATTACCGTCAGAAAAAGTGAAGCAAGAGGACACGCTAATCACGGTTGGCTAGACAGTTACCACACATTTTCTTTTGCAGGCTATTACGATCCAAATTATATGAATTTTCGCTCTTTGCGCGTAATTAATGAGGATGTCGTTAGCCCCGGCAGAGGTTTCGGCACTCACGGGCACAGCGACATGGAAATCATTACTTATGTATTAGAAGGAGCATTAGAACACAAGGATAGTTTGGGTACTGGTGCAGTGATTAAACCGGGTGAAGTGCAGCGGATGACTGCAGGTACAGGTATCCAGCACAGCGAGTTCAATAACTCCCAAACAGACCCGGTTCATTTGCTGCAAATCTGGCTGTTACCCGATACAAAAGGCTTGCAGCCGAGTTACGAGCAACGGGATTTTCCCCTAGCCCAAAGGCGCGGAAAACTGCGCTTAGTGGCGGCACGAGATGCGAGAGATGGTGCGGTGAAAGTGCATCAAGATGTGGATTTGTATGCGGCTGTTTTGGATAAAGACTCGCGGGTTTCTCATGCTTTGCAGCCGAATCGCCATGCTTGGGTGCAAGTGGCTCGCGGCTCGGTTTTGCTCAACGGTTTGACTTTAGAAAATGGCGACGCTGCGGCGGTTAGTGGCGAGTCTGAGGTGGTGATTGAAGCTACGGCAGATGCTGAATTGTTGCTGTTTGATTTAGCATAAAATTGAATGCGAAATCCCCGATTTATTGGAAAAGTCGGGGATTTAATTAGGTGGCATCTGCTGACAGCTTAAAAGGATTTCAAGAATTAACAGAAATATTCTTTTTAGGTCGTCCGCCTTTCTTGCCATTTTGCCGTGCTGCTGCTGATTTAGAGCTTGAAGTTACCTTTCCTCCTTTCCGACCTAATTCAGCCATCCAAGATTTCGTCCCAAAAATACCTGCTACAAGTTCGGGAATCCCAAAATCAACATCTAAACTTTCCCAGTGTACGCTGCTACCGGAAGGGGGTAGCCAAACATCAGCCAACTGTTCTGGTGAAGCATCTTCTAAGCCTTGTGCAAGCCTCGGAGGAAAAGAAAAAATAGCAGCGTTTTTCAGTTTGATAACTATTAAATCTTCCGAGTGATTATAGTGCACGGATTCGGCACGGGGTTCAGTAGCCTCAGCGGTTTTCCATGCTTGCTTGGCTTGGGCTATTTGCTCTCGGAGATTTTCCTCTGTTAACTCTTTGTCCCAGTTTCTAAATACCATGTATTCCTCTTTTGTTACTTGCGACCTTAAATATTCTCAAACTTTTGTCCCGTATGGATTCTGTCTTTCCGGTAAGGAAAGACAGAATCCCTCATAAATTTAAGGCGGAACTACTGATTTTACAGTAGCTTCAGATGGGTCAACAAATTTTATTTTTTCCAGAGTCATTGATGTATTTCTTGCCATTTGCTTAATAACATTTCTTGATTATTTGCTACTAATATAAGAGCGATCACTAGATCTTTATCCTTTATTCTATCGTGTGCGTAAACTAAGCTAGGAGCTTGGGTTTCAGTGCCAATATTAATTTTGATTTCCATGTGGTTCTTATCATTTTTTCTACCTTTGAAGATGTGCACGTGAGCTGGAATATGGTCGTTAGTATAAATATATATAAATAGATTGTTCTGGCGGTCTTCAAGAACTTTGGGCATGAGACGCTGTTCTCCAACGTGAGGGTTTGCAGGACTTATGCACAGCCTGCCTGTAGTAGGGGCAATCGCCCTCGTTGTTTCCCCTATTTTTTGGATTGTGGCATAAGCCCTAATTGCATAATAACCCAAGCGTTGGGTTTTGTCAAGTGATGCATTCTACTAATACTTCTGCGTAGGGTGCGTCAGGACGCAGTTAACAAAATTTTAGAAAATCATTAACCCTGACGCACCTTTTGCTGTGCGGTGCGTCAGCATTTAAACTCTCAATTATTTACAAAAAACTCTAACTGACGCACCCTACTAATACTTCTGCGTAGGGTGCGTCAGCGCGAAGCTAACAATCTGGTAAAAAATCATCAATCCTGACGCACCTTTTGCTGTTGCCTGGGATTGTCTTCAGCGGACTGTGAAGAACATGATACTTAATCATGGGTTACTACTTAGGAAATAAGTAAATAGGAGGAAGAAAGTAAATTTTATTTGTGATATTTTTCCTAAAGGTAAGTCTTTAGGATAAATTTTTATGCAACAAAACCCGATCGCCAGAAAGCATCTTGTTTGGAGCCTCATCACTGGTTTTGCAGTCGGCGCGATCGCGGGCGCACCCCTCGGCTGGATGGCTAATGGGTCTTTTTCCGACCAGCGTTCGGCTCAAAGTATCCTTTGCCGAGAAAAGAATAGAGATCAGCCAGTTGCTATTGTTGAGGCTAGGTGCGGTTCCCGATTCTAAATTTTTCTGCTAGCCAGAGGGCGGTGTCAAATATTGTGAGGCTTGTGCGAATGTCGAAAGTTCGATATCGTCGCGCAGGCGTTTTGGCGTTGTCAACCGTAAATATGCCACAAACCGGATAACTTTTCCGTCAGTTGATATGTGGGTATGTTAAATTGACACAATAATGAATTACAGCAGAACTATTCCGGCTATTTTGAGTGCTACGATCGCCCTGAGTTCGATCGCCCTCATCCCACTCACATCACCTCAAATCGCCCTCGCATTAACCGCCGACAAAGTTAAAACCGTTGCCCAACAAATTACTGTTCGCATCCAGGGGGCAAAAGGCGGTTCAGGAGTAATTTTAGAGAAACAGGGCAGCACATACTATATTCTCACAAACTGGCACGTTGTCGATAAAGCCGGCGATTACGAGGTAGTAACTCCCGACGGCAAAGCTCACTCTGTATACTATAGCCTCGTGCGGCGAATGCCCGGTGCGGATTTGGCGATCGTACCTTTCAGCAGCACTCAAAGCTACCCTCTGGCTCAATTAGCCAATTCCGCAGCAACTAAGGGAAACAAGGCTTATGTGGCTGGCTGGCCGATATCCGGCGGTTCTTTGAGACAGCCGATTTTCCTCGCCACGGAAGGTCAGCTTACCGGCCGCCAAACTCCCTGGAACGGCTATACTTTGGTATACAACAACTTAGTGAGAGCGGGAATGAGTGGCGGGCCGGTGCTCGATGATGCAGGCCGAGTTGTCGCAATTAACGGCATTGTCAGGTTAGAAGAAAATTCCGATAAAATTGTGGCGGCGGGAATAGAAATTAATACTTTCATGAAATGGCGATCGACTATTTCGCTGCCAGTAGTTCCCCAATCTCCTACTGCCGGAAACCCAAAAACTCCGGCGAATAATGCGCCCCGCACGCCCGCAAGTGCGATCGCCTTTGCCGCTACAAATACCCTCAAAGGGCCTTCCGAAGTTGTCAGTTCCCTTGCCCTTGCTTCAGCTTATTTTACCACAGGAAATAGCAACGGCACTATCTCAGTTTGGAATTTTCCCAGCGGGCAATTAAAAACTACCCTGCAAGGTCACACGGAAGCCGTAAACGCACTGGCCGCGAGTGCGGATGGCAAGGTGTTAGCTAGCGGCAGCGACGACAAAACTGTGAAAATTTGGAATTTAGAAACTGGCGCGGTTGTACGCACTTTGAGCGGGCATTCCAATGCTGTTTCGAGCGTTGCCGTTAGTCCTGATGGTCAATTTGTAGCCAGTGGCAGTTGGGACAAAACGATTAAGATTTGGAATGGGAAAACGGGGGAATTGCTGCGGACTTTGACCGGGCATTCTGGGTTGGTGAATGCTGTTGTTATCAGTCCTGACAACAAAATTTTAGCTAGTGGCAGCAAAGACGGTTCAATTAGGTTGTGGAATTTAGCTAGCGGTCAAGCAATTCGCACGATTAGCGGCAAAAACTTGGCTGTTTTGTCGCTAGCTTTTACTCCAGACGGCAAGAGTTTAGCTGCGGGAAATAGCAATGGTACAATCGGTTTGTGGAATGCCGGAAACGGGCTGTTAATTCGGCGTTTGAGCGGGCATACTGACGGCGTTTGGTCGGTGGCATTCAGTCGGGATGGCACTACTCTGGTTACTGGGAGTTGGGATAAGAGTGTGAGACTTTGGGATGTGCGATCGGGGGATTTGAGAGGTACTTTGAGTGGTCATGCTGGCTATGTTAGCGCTGTGGCTATTAGTGCAGATGGCAAGACTATTGTTAGTGCTGGTTGGTTGGGGGAAATTAAGATTTGGAAACGGAGTTAAGATTTTTTTTATTTAACCGCAGAGGGCGCAGAGGGCGCAGAGGAAGAGTAGAGAGAACAGGGTTTGCATTTGATTGAGTGGTGTTATACGATCGAGATATTTGGGATAAAAAAATGAGTGGACTAAAGACTAAATTGCCCACTGATATCTGGGTAGCAGCAACCTGGGAAGAATTCATCGCGATGGCAGATGACCCAGCTTACAGTAAAGCCAAATGCTATTACCGCAACGGACAAATGAGGATTGAAACTATGTCTGTAGGGCCTGATCATTCACGAGATAATGCGATCGCACTCTTGGCAATTAATCTATTTTGTACTATCAAAGGTATTTCTGTTAACGGATTAAATAAATGTAGCTACCGGAAAACAGAAGTCCGAGAGTGTCAGCCAGACCTATCTTACTACATTGGAGAAAGAGCGCAATTAGCACCGAGGGGAAGTTCGATCGCAAGTCTTGACGTTACCCCACCGCCAGATTTGGTCATAGAAGTTGCTGATTCCACTTTGGCTGATGATATTGGTGAAAAACGGTTGCTTTACGAAGAGTTAAAAGTCGCTGAATATTGGGTAGTAGACGTGCAGAAATCTCAAATTATTGCCTTTGCTATTATTGCTGATAATGGCAGTCGGCGGCTTGTGCGATCGGAAGTTTTGCCGGGATTAACTATTGCTGTCTTGGAAGAGGCTTTGCAGCGGAGTCGCACTGAAAATCAAGCACAGGTAGGGGCTTGGTTGTTGGCTCAATTTCAGCAGTAATCCAAATAGAAAGCGATCGCCCTCTCTGCAAAAAAGCGCGATTGTCCAACCTACTCGATCTTAAGTGCCCAAGCTACACTACTAAATCTTCGATCGAGAATTTCAATAAGTCGCACAGGGCTTTCATCTGTGCTGGGTATAGCTTGGGGACGTGTCTGTCGGTTTCCCAGTTGATGACTGTGGATTCCACCACATTACACGCTCTTGCCACTTGTATTCGAGTCAAACCTAGACTTTCACGTCTTTCTCTTAGCTTTTGCCCCAGCGTCATTATCTATCCCGTACTTAGTTCAGTTGATTCTATTTATTCAGTTGACTATATGTAGTTCGTGTCATAACCTAGATATAGACACAAAGTCTAACAAAGGTCAAAAGCCAGTCCGCGCCCTAGACAAGCATTGAACTGGCTTTTGCTCCAACACTGAATGGAGACAAACTTAATTATGCCCTACAAACAGCGCCTTAACAGGTGGTTGGTTGTTCGCCTGCTTCCCAATATGCAGCGAATCACTGTGGCCCACTTTTTCAGGCATTCCGATGCTGACGGCTATCTGCGGATCGTCCGGCAGTTAATCCCCAAGGCTCAATTTGTGATTGTTTTTAATGCCGATATCAACCTAGAAACAGCGCCTAACAACATCGAAGGCAGCTAGTTGAGGGTTCGGTTACGCACGGACTCTACTGGTAGGGTGCGTCAGGTGGTAGCGATTCGATGTACATCGGCTAATCATTTCCGCGCGCCGCACCCTACTACCTAGCATTTTGCTTCAACTAGACAGCAGGAGTCCCGCGCTCTACCGCAGGGCGTGAGCGTCGGAAGGAATGCGCGTGAGTGAAGAGATCCACCCCTGACCAAAACCGACAATCTTTAGATGTTGGAAGGGAAGGGGTGGTCGAAGAACGAACAGATTCCTGATCCTGCCCCTTGTTTTTACTATCTTCACGAGATACAATAATACCAAAGTTCGTGAAAATAATGTCCCAAGTAATCACCGCCAAGCTAAAACTAAAACTGACTGCCGAGCAAAAAGCTTTGGTGTCTCAGACTGCTTTAGCCTACCGAGATGCCTTGAATTACACTTCACAAGTTGCTTTTGATGCAGGCAAAACCAGCAATGGTGCTAAGTTACAGAAAGCGGTCTACAACGAATTGCGGGTTCGATTTGGGCTGGGAGCGCAAATGGCTTGCAATGTACCCAGACAAGTGTCTGGAACCTATAAGACTCTGTGGACTAAGGTAAAACAATCTAACGATGCTATTGCTAAAGGCTACACGAAGAGACGGTATAAAGGGCTAGACAAAGCCCCCAAATATATATCTCGAACTTGTACCCTAAATTATCAACGTGACTACTCTTTTAAAGCCGAGAGGCAAGTGAGTATCATCACTCTCCAAGGTCGAATAGTGGTCTCGTATGATGGTTACAATAAGCATTTAGATTTAATTGCTAATGGTGCCAGGATTGGAGCGGCTAAAATTGTCTATCAGCGTTCCTCCAAGATATACTATCTGATGGTAAGTATCGAAATAGAAACGCCTAAGATTGACCCACTGAAAATAACTAGAGTCTCTGGTGTTGACGTGGGTATGCGCTACTTAGCGGTGGAAATAGACTTGCAAAATAAGGCTAAATTCTACTCAGGGAAGAATGCTAGACATAAAGCTAACCGCTACCATAAAGCACGGATGACTCTTCAGCGTAAAGACACTCGTTCAGCGAAGCGAAGACTAATCGCTTTGTCTGGGAAAGAAAGACGGTTTATCGCTGATGTAAACCACCTGATCAGTAAGGATATTGCCAAACCTAACACCCTAATTGGACTAGAAAACCTCACCGGAATACGGGACAGGACTAGGAGGAAATCGGGCAGGAAGGCAAGCAAAAAGAGACGTAGAGCTAATCGAAATAAAGCTAAATGGTCTTATGCCGAATTGCACGGGTATATCGACTACAAAGCCAATCTAAATGGTTCGTTAGCAACTAAAGTTCCGGCTCATGACACATCGAAAAGTTGTCCTAAATGTGGACATAGTTCGGATGCTAATAGACCAAACAAAGGACTATTGTTTCGATGCGAATGTTGTAGTCATGAGTTACACGCTGATTTGGTTGGTGCGCGAAATATTGCAATGAGAGCGTTGCTTGTCCGGCAAGACTGGATGAGCACTCTTGAGCTTGTCAGCATCCCCTGATGTATCGAGCGGTGAAACCAAAACCCAAATCCTACAAAGGTTTTCGGAATTGCGGTGGAGTTCAGATACAAGCCCACATCTCCGGCGGTACTCCGCTTGATGCTGGGTAGTTGACAGTCCGATCGACACTTATGATAGATTTGGTTATTGCCAGACTACACTGGAAGACAAAATCAAATTAAAAATTTCGCCATAAATTCGATCGACCCGCCGATCGGGCGGCACTCTCCACTTCGTGGAACAGGCGTCCCGCCTGTGGTTGGCAAAGTAAATCTAAAATCTAAAACCTAAAATCGCGTGACTTCTGGCAAATGATTGAAGTAGAACACTTAAGCAAAATGTCTACTAACCATGCTATATTAGTTCTGTGCCTTCGGTCACGTTATGCACATAGTTCGATTAACGGGCTATTGCTAGAAACTTGATAGAAGGCTAAAACCCTTACAGAACCTTGAAAAACCAATATGTACGCTAAATCACAATCCATCCCTGAGACAATCAAAGTGCAGTCTGATAACGGTTCACTCCGGTTGCAGTTCAGCACCAAGTACAATCCTATTTTTGGGGGGAAGCGCAAACATCAGGGCTTAGGGATGAAGGACACACCGGACAACTGGCAAAAGGCGATCGCAATTGCCTACCGGATCGAAGGTGATTTACAGCATCCTGACTGGCAACAGTTGTTTGACCCCAGTTTTGCTAAGTACGGTTTAAAGACCAAGTACGCTGCTGAACTAAAACTAGCAGCACCCATACCAGAGCCTGAACCGGAGATGACGGTAGGGGCAATGTGGGAGGATTACTTGGAATGGAAGCAACCACAGTTACAGCCCACAACGTTTAAGTTCAGATTTCAAATTTCATTTACCAACATACTTAAAGGTTTGGTTTGGGATGACAAGACAAAGTTATTTGTCGATACTCATAGTGGTATCTGGGATCTGCCGTTATGTCCGAGCCTTAGTGAGTCTTTGTTTACAGGTAAAATGCACCCTGCAAGCAAAAAAAACCTGTTATTTGCGCTTACCGAGGCCTTTGTCAGGCTACAGTCTCAGGGTAAAACCAAGCTAAACATCAATCCCTTTATAATGCCAGCTAGCATTATAAAAAACAAAACCGATAAGTACAAATCACAAGTCAGTGCAGATGGTACGGTTGATTTACGATGGTGGGATAAGTCTGATACTGAAACCGATCCAGAGGAACGCGATAGACGTGCCTTTACCAGGGAAGAACGCGACATAATCATTAAGGCATTCTATGAGTCCGATAAGCCTGCTACCCGTCACGCGGCGCCTTTAGTTGAGTTTCTGTTCTTAACTGGTTGTCGTAGCGGGGAAGCGTTCGCGCTTGAATGGAAGGACGTTTTTTTGGGGCGGGACAAAGAGTATATTCGGTTCAATAAATCCTATAACGGTAAACTGAAAAACACTCAGACTACTAAAACGGGAACAATTCGACTGTTTAAAATCTATCCGAAGCTTAACGAACTATTGTTGCGTATCAAGCCTGACAATACTAAACCAACTGATTTAGTTTTTGTAAATACACGCGGTGGCGCATATAACTCAGGCAATCTTGGCATCCTTTGGAACGGCAAGTGTGAAACCAACAAAAATGGTATTGAGAGTAAAAAAGATGGTGTACTGACCCGGTTAGTTGATGTCGGGAAAATTAGCTTTTACCTCGCTCCCTACCATACCCGTCACACATTTATTACCCTAATGGCCAATGCTGGCACAAACCTGCTACTACTAGCTACTGCCTGCGGTAACAGTGTTGAGGTAATACAACGGCATTACCTAGGGATTGATACAACAGTCAATTTCCCCGATATCTAACCCCTACTAACCTACTAACCTACTAACCGCCCCCATAAAGGGCGGTTTTTTATTGGCTATTTTTGCCTTGCCTGTTTGTGTCTCTGCCTGTATTTTCTGGAATAGCCGCCTAACATAGGCGGCTATTCGTAAAAATGAAGATGGAGTAGCAGTGAACCTAATATCAAATATTCACTTGTGTCACGTGAGTGACAGTAAGTAGTCCCGTTCTGTTGGCAACAAAACTTAACAGTTGCAGTATTGACACTTTAGCCTGAATGCTGCGATCGTCAAAAGTAAGAGAAAGCAACACAGCCACCGGGTTGCACCCCGATGACTGCTGTTTTCTCAATTGGTTCAATCAATTGAGAATATTATTATGTCACAACAGTCCGCTTCACGTACCCCACGATCGACTTCTCTTAAGTATTCGTGGGACGCACCCCTTGC